>CAZEQV010000120.1:0-9883 GCA_964514435.1 uncultured Verrucomicrobiota bacterium | reverse complement strand
TGGGAACGAGGGGGAGGACGTGGTTGCATGTTTCTACGCGTGAGGATTCAGGAATAAGGTGCGTGAAGAGGGAGCCTGTGGCTGCGCAAGCAGGGACGCTTGCGCCACCCGGAGAAGCAGGAATCGGAAGCCCGTTCCCGACGGCACCCCTCAACACTTGCCGTGCACACTCTTGACAATTCCAGCGGGGTTCGGGTTGTATGACCACGTTCGCAAACGGGCACGCAACCAATCAGGAGAGTTCACATGAAACGGTTTGTCATCGCCACCATCATCGCATTTTGTGCCTTCGCCGTCGCCACGTCACCGGTTTTCGCCCAATCCAAGCCCACCATCACCATCTGGTGGGCGCAATGGGCACCGGCTGACGGCTTGCAGGAACTCGGTCACGAGTTCGAACGGAATTACGGCATCGCCGTAAAGGTCCACCAAATTCCTTGGGGCTCATTTCAAGATCAAGTGTTCCTGAATTTCGGAAACAAACAAACGGACTTCGACATTGTCGTGGGCGACAGCCAGTGGATCGGCCGTGGCGCGACCAAAGGGCTGTACGTGGACTTGACCGGCTGGCTTCCCTCGGCGGTTGATTTGAAAACCGTCCACCCCCGCGCCGCCAAGTATCTCTGCGAGTACCCTCCCGGCAGCGGCAAGTATTACGCCGCGCCCTGTGAGACCGACGCGGTAGGGTTTGCCTACCGGCGCGACTGGTTCGAGAACGCCAAAGAAAGGGATTCGTTCAACACCAAGTATGGTCGTGAACTGGCCGCACCGGCCACCTGGGATGAGTTTCGTGACGTCGCCGAATTCTTCACTCGTCCTGATGCCAAACGGTACGGATGCGCGCTGCTGACGGGGCGCAGCTACGATTCGCTCGTGATGGGCTACCAACATTTCTTGTGGGCTTGGGGCGGCGCTTGGGCCGATGCCAGGACCCATCGTGTCAAGGGAGTTCTTAACGCCAAGGCTGCGGCAGATGGTCTGGAGTTTATGAAGGGCTTGATGAAGTTCTCGCCTCCCGGCGGCAGCAACTTCGATTACGCCAAGACCCCGGAAGCCTTGGTGAACGGTTCGGTGGCGATGGCAATGAATTACTACGCGTTCTTCCCGGGCCTCTCCAAGCAACTCGGCGACAAAGTCGGTTTCTTCATGGCGCCCGGGAAAGGCAACGCCCGCGCCGTGAGCCTCGGTGGACAGGGATTTAGCATCTCCGCCAAGACCTCGAAAGAGAAACAGGAGCTCAGCAAGAAGTTCATCGCCTGGTTTCTCCAGGAGGACATCCAAAAGAAGTGGATCACCAAGGATGCCGGATTCACTGCCCATACCGGCATCCTCAACAGCGAGGCCTTCCGGCAGGCTTCGCCCTACAACGCCTCGTTTGCCGAATCCCTGAACTACGTCCAGGATTTCTGGAACGTACCGGTCTACAACGAACTGCTCGCTCCCGCGCAACGGCTCCTTGGGGAAGCGCTCGACGGACGAGTTTCCCCGCAGAAAGCCCTGGACGAACTCGCCAGCGAGCACGAAGAAATCCTCCGTGACGCCGGTCTGCTGAAGTAGCCCGCCAACCGACGAAATGACCAAAGACTGTTCAGCTTTGTTGAAATGGGGTTTCGTGGGACCGACGCTCCTGTTTCTGGTCGCGTTGAACATCTTTCCGCTTCTCTACAACGTCTATCTCAGTTTCACCAACGCCGAGCTTTCCGGCGGCGCGTACGAGATGGTGGCGGGCCGGAACTTTTCCCGCATTTTCACCGACGCCAAGTTTGCCAACGCGCTGCGGACAACCGCCATGTTCGTCATCTTGGCCGTCACCATTGAACTGATCGTCGGCTTCGCATTGGCGCTGGCGTTGCACGACCATTTTCGCGGCAAAACCATCGTCCTCACGGCGCTGCTGGTGCCGATGATGCTTTCAGCGGCTGTCATGGGCTTGTTTTGGAACCTCATCCTCAACGGCAGCTACGGCATCCTCAACCAAATCCTCGGCGCATTGGGATTGCCCCAACCGCAATGGCTCACCGACACCGCGCTGAAGCTGCCCTCCATCCTGATGATTGATGTGTGGATGTGGACGCCGTTCATGATGCTCATCGCGATGGCGGGTCTCAACGCCATTCCCCGCTACATTTACGAAGCCGCTGAAGTTGACCGCGCCTCGCGCGCGACAGTCTTTCGCCGCATCACCCTGCCCATGTGCGCGCCGCTGCTGTTTCTCGCCGTGTTGTTCCGCGCCACTGACGCGCTCAAACAGTTCGATCTGGTCATGGCCGTCACCGGTCCCAACGACCGCGCCACGCAAACACTCAGCGCGCTGATGTACCAGGTCGTTTTCTCCAACCAACGCATTGGACTGGGCGCGGCCTATTCCCTCGTCGTCTTAGTGGTCGTCATGGGACTGGCCAGTCTGTTCACCCACTACATTGATTTCATCCAAAGAAGGCAGGGACGCAATCACTGATGAAACTCCTTCGTTGGATCATCCTTGCCGGGTACTTCATTCTTGCCACGTTGCCGCTGGCATGGATGGCAATCACCTCGTTCAAGTCCCGCCCCGATACCGTTAGTCTCCACATCAAGTTCATCCCCACCGGCCGTCCCACCGGTGACTCCGAGCCATTCTTTCAATCCACGACGGAAGCCTACCGGCGATTGGGCGACGCTTACACGGGACGCCCACGCGCCTTTTACCATTACCTCCGCAACAGCATCCTCATTGGACTGCTCAGCACCCTTGCCGCCGTCGCGCTGGGCACTTCCACCGCATATGGATTCAGCCGGTTCAGCATACCAGGATCGAAAGACTGGTTGTTCTTCATCCTCTCGACGCGGTTCATGCCGCCGCTGGCGGTCATCGTGCCGGTCTTGTTGATGTTCCGCCAGTTCAACCTCCCCCACACGCATCTTGGACTCATCATCCTTTACACCTCGTTCAACCTCTCGCTCGCGGTCTGGTTGATGAAAGGCTTCATGGACGAAATCCCCCGCGCCTATGAAGAGGCGGCACTGGTGGATGGCTACTCGCGCTGGCAGACGTTCTGCAAGATCATCCTTCCCCAAGCGCGTACCGGCATGGCTGTGACGGCAGTGTTCTGTCTCATCTCCGCTTGGAACGAATATGGATTCGCCATGTCGCTGAACCCGCCCGTCGGCGACGAACGCGCCGTCACCGTGCCGGTCTACTTTGCCGGCATGCAGGGCAACATCGAAGGTGTTCCGTGGCCGCAAGTCGCCGCCGGTGCCCTGTTGTTCGTCGGGCCCATCATCGTGTTCACCGTCCTCATCCGCAAACATCTGCTCCGAGGGGTGACATTCGGCACAATCAAGCAATGATCATGAAACTTCTCGATCATCTCTCGCTGTTTGCCATCGCACTCGGTATCGCCGTCATGCTGCAACCGTGGTGGCTCGCTGGTTTTCAGGTCGGATTTTTCCTGACGCTGGCCGCCATCGTTCTGCAAGTCATCTTCTCTCACCTCCGATGAGTTTTCTCTCGCTTCAATCCCTGACCAAAACCTACCCGGACGGCACACAAGCCGTGAAGGGAATTGATCTCGCGGTTGACGAGGGCGAGCTCATCGTCCTGCTCGGCCCCTCCGGCTGCGGGAAAACCACGACGCTTCGCATGATCGCCGGGCTGGAACTCCCCACCAGTGGCGCCATCCAACTTGACGGACATGACATCACCGGGCTTCGTCCTTCGCAACGCGATGTGGGATTTGTCTTCCAGTTCTACGCGCTCTATCCGCACCTCAACGTCGAGGACAACATCGCTTTCCCCCTGCAATGTCTTGGCTTGTCACGCTCGGACATTTCCACCCGACTTGATGCCACCCTGGCCGGTCTGGGCCTGTCACATCTGCGCCAGAAATATCCGCGCCAGCTCAGCGGTGGCGACCAGCAACGCGTCGCGCTCGGACGCGCCATGATCCGGCAGCCCCGCCTCTGGCTTATGGATGAACCTCTCGGCACGCTCGACGCCGACCAACGTTTCGCCATGCGCGAATTCATCCGCAGTCAACAACAGGAACATCAGGTCACCACCATTTACGTCACACACGACCAGGAAGAGGCGATGAGCATGGCCGACCGGGTTATCGTCATGGATGCCGGCAAGATCCAACAAACCGGCAACCCCGCCGCCGTGTATGACACGCCTGCCAACTTGTTCGTCGCGCAATTCGTCGGCAGTCCCGGCATGAATTTCATTACCGGTACCGTCAGCGGTTCATCTTTTCAGCCGCACGGACCGTCGGACCCGATTCCCCTGCCCCAACCGGTCCGCAACGGACCCGGTACGCTTGGCATCCGCGGCGAGTTTGTTCACCCCGACCCGACCGGCCCGGTAGCCGGCAAGGTTGTGTTGGAAGAGTATCTGGGATCACACCGGTGCGCTCACATCGAAACGGGCTTCGGCACACTCATCATGCGATTGCCTGCCAACCTCCGTCTCCCATTGAACGAGCCGGTACGTGTGCGCCTCGGCCCCGAACATATCCAGGTGTTTGAACCCCGAACGGGAGAACGTCTCTGATGCCAGAGCCTTTGCTCCAGCTTGCCGGAATCAGCAAAGCGTTTGGCCGGATGCGCGCCCTGCAGGATGTGAGCCTGGATGTGTTCGCCGATGAGCTGCTGGTGGTGTTGGGGCCAACGGGAGCCGGCAAGACGACGTTGTTGCGCCTCATCGCCGGCTTGGAGAGCGCCGATGCCGGCATGGTTTCGTTGCAGGGCCAAGATGCAACTGGCTGGCCGCCCGCGAGGCGCGATGTGGCGTTCGTGTTCCAGAACTTTTCGCTTTATCCCGACCGGACGGTCCGCGCCAACATGGAGTTTCCCTTGCGCGCACCGGGTCGCAACATGACCGGGGCGCAAATCACGGAGCGGGTCGAATGGGCGGCAGAACTGTTGAAGATCGCGCATTTGCTGGATCGTCCGTCCACACGGTTGTCCGGCGGCGAAATGCAGCGCGTGGCGATTGGACGCGCCATTGTGCGGCGGCCACGGTTGTTCTTGATGGATGAACCGCTGACGAATCTCGATGCGAAGTTGCGCGAGGCGTTGCGGGTGGAGTTGGTGATGCTGCGGCGTGAATTGCAGACGGCCATGATCTTCGTGACACACGATCAAACGGAGGCGATGTCCATGGGCGAACGGATCATCGTGTTGTCGGAAGGCCGCATCCTGCAATCGGGCGCGCCCGAAGAAGTCTATCGGAAACCTGTTTCCCCCACCGTGGCCCGGCAACTTGGCCAGCCCGCGATCAACATCATGGAGGCCACGAACCGCGACGGCCACTGGCTTGCTGCCGATGGAACCGTGATCGCAGAAGCAGCGCCCCCTTCACCTTCGCGCGCCCTGTTGGGGATTCGACCGGAAGACGTTCAGCTTGCCGGCGGCGTCTCGACCGGCAAGGTGCGGGTGGTGGAAAACCTTGGTCCAATGAAAATCGTGCTGTTCGATTGGGCCGGTCAGAGCGTGCATGCCATTGCGGGGGCAACTGACAAAGTATCTGTCGGGGACATTGTTTCGCCGTGTGTGGATGCGTCGCGAATCGTAGTGTGGTCAACGTAGCGCGTGGTGACGGACCCAATCCAACTCACGGCAAATGTTGTCCACCAGTCCCGATCGTCCGCGCATCTGTTCTGGCCAGGTGTAGGTCTCGATGATCGCCGGCACGGAGCGATCAACAACCGGCAAGGTGCGCCGAAGGAATCGTTGCACATCCGGTAACGTGGACGAGAATGGACTCGGGCATACCGGCAAGTGGTAATGGACGCGGTATTTGGCCAGTTTGGGCGGTGGCGTGTCCGGCCAGTCCAATGAGAAATACTTCAACGCACCGGATTCGTCCGCGCCGGTCACTTGATGCAGGTAGATGGATTGATCGTAGAACGGCTCAAAATCCGTCATCTCTGCGGCGTTGGAGATGTGGACTTTCGCAATCATCACACCGGCCTGCTGCAATGCCAGCACCGATTGATGCAGATCCTCGAATTCAACAAGTTGGTGCGAGAGGTCGAAGTTCACGCCAAGATACCGCCGCGCTTCGGAGGGGATGCGCTGGAAGAATGCAATGGCTTCGGCGGTTGTCTCCACGCAAAGTCCGGGCTCGGGTTCGAGCGCAATCACGCAATGCTTGCCGGTGGACGCTTCCACTTTCGCGGCGTGATCCGCCGCGAGAAGTATGTTGGGAGCGATGTCGTCCAACCTGACCGGCTTGAGCGCGCCGAATGGTACGCTGACGGAGACGATACCGGCATCTGGCGGCGTCAACTGCGCCAGCACGTCCACGCACAGATTGGTGAACTGAAGGCGTGCCCGCGATTCGTGCCAGGCGGGGAGGTACACGCGTTCTTTCACGCGTTCACCGTGGAAGTGCGGCATCACAAATCCGTTCACGCTCACCAGCGCGAGATCGTGGACATCCAAGAAATGTTTGAGCCGCGCGACGTTCTCACAGCGGCAAAGTTCCCCGATGATTTTTTCGGAGAACCGAAGTTCGACAGGAAAAGTCTGACCGGGGAACGCCCGTTGTTTGATCTGCAGGACTTCTGATTCCAACACGGCCAAAAGGTCCGGCCAGGTTTCGCAGGGAAAAACGTTCAGGGCGTAGCCGATGGCGCGTGGGGCGGCTGTGTGTGAAGCTTCTGGCATAGGCCGGTAAGAAACTCGATGGAACGACGCGCCACTTCGGGGGCGCGGTGGCTATCGCGGGAGAGTTCGACGTTGACGAGGCCGGTGTATTTGTTGTCGGCCAACACGCGCAGGATGGCCGGGAAATCCAGTTCGCCCTCTCCAAACATGAGATGCTCGTGTTTGCGGTTGCGGATGTCTTCAATGTGAACGTTGCGCACGAGGTTGGCGAACTTGCCGAAAGTTTGGCGAAACGGCGCGGTCTCGGTGCAAAAGGCGTGGCCGATGTCGAGCGTCAGACCAAACCTGGCGCTGGTGATGTGTTTCTTGATGACCTCGAATTTGGCAAGGTCATCCACGAGCATGCCGGGTTCCGGTTCAAAGGCGAGTTGAACGCCGCGACGTTTGGCATGTTCGTTCAGCGCCAAGCAGCCGGTGACGAGCCAATCCCAAGCTTGGTGCTCCGGTATGCTTGGCTCAGCCGTACCGGACCAGAAACTGACACATTCCGCGCGAAGCTCCGCGGCAATGTCAACAGCGCGCCGCAAGAATTCCAGGCGGATCTGACGTCCTTCGGTGCTGACCAGCGTGGGGAAATGTTTCTGGCGGGAGTTGAGCAGGTACCGGGCGCCCGTCTCGATCACCGCGCGAAGGTTCAGCTTCTCCAGCAACTGACGCAACCGGTTGATGTCGGCGGGTTCAACCGTGAACGGGTTGCAGTGGTAGTTGTCCAACGTCAGCGCCACGCCGCGGTATCCGCACTCAGCAATAATCTCCAGCGCGTCTTCGAGTTTGTGGTTGGCAAATCCGTTGGTGTTGTAACCGAAGGTCAGATTCATCTCGCGGCTCGATATTTACAGGTTGTTCGCTAGAATGCCAACGGAAATGAGTTGGCAGACAATCAACTTGTGGCGCATCGCCTGCGTCGTGTGCATCGGCCTGTGGAACTTGGCCGGCACATCCAAACCTCCCCTGCCCGATGCCGGCAGCCTGCTACGCGACGAGAAGCCCATCCACCAACGCGACCCCGCGCGCGCGGTGGTGTTCCTCGGACGCGGTAACGCCCTCGTGGGCGAGAACAAGTTCGAAGCCGCCGTGGATCAGTTCCGTCGAGCTGCCGCTTACGATCCCGGCAACATCAACGTTTTCATCAACCTTGCTTTCGCCTTGGACAAACTGGGCCGGTACGAAGAAGCAATCACGGAGCTGAAACGCGCCGAGGAAATTGATCCCCGGCAGCCGATGATTTACCTGAACTGGGGCAACACGCTCATCAATCTCAAGAATTACGAAGAAGCCATCGAGATCATCCAGAAAGCTATCGAAATAGATCCCGACAACAAGCTCGGTCACCTCAACCTCACCGCCGCGCTGAACAACCTGCAGCGCTACCGGGAGGCGCTCGATTCCATCTCGCACGCCGCCAAGCTTGATCCAGATAATCCAACTATCTTGTTCACATGGGCTTCGATTCTGGCGAGCCTCGGACAGAATGAGGAGGCCATCGCCAAATATGAAAAGGTGATCGCCCTCGCCCCCCAAGACCTCCAAGCCCACTACAACTGCGCCGCGTTGTACGAAAAGATCGGACGATTGGACGCCGCGATTGAAAAGATTGAGGCTGCCGTGAAAGCCGCTCCCAATAACGAGCCGTTGAAAGCGATCCTCGAAAAACTCCGGCAAGCCCGCACCCAAAGGGCAATCACAACAGAATAGACACAAAGTCTGAGGTGTCGCGCGAGTTTGGGATGGTGCAAGCGTCGCGGCTACTGCCGACGACCCGACAAAGTTTGTCGGCCGTTGTCATCGGGGTCCCGCTGTGGTGGGAAGCGCGGAGCCTGTGCTGAGCACCGAAAGTATCGCGTCGGCGTAGGTGTTGGGCGACCACGAGGGACTGTGTGCCTCCATGACGGCACGTCTGCGGGACATAAAGGCACCGATACCGGTCGCTGCGCTCGATGAGCAAAACGCGCGAGGCAATGTTGGTCTTACCGGCATCGGCGGCGACCAACACCACCACGTTGGTCCCGAAATCCAACGGCAACAGATAGCCGAACAGATCCTCGCGGCGATTCATCGGGATCGAACGGCGTCCGTTCACCGACGCTTCGACTGTCGAACCTTGTCCGCTGACCCGTCCTTGCATCCAGATTTCCGGCAGGTTGGGCATCAGTCCTTCCTCTCAAGACTCTTTCCCCTTTCCTTCAGATTATCAGGAAGCTGAAAGAAGAGTGTGGTGTCAAGCGTGCCACCACGAATGTCTGTTAGGAACGATGAAACCACCGTTGACTTCGTGACGCGGCCAACCTCGAGCAGCTGTGACAATGACCGGGCTGGAATCTCCTCGTCACCCACAACCTTTTCTATTTCTTGCCGCGAATTCGTGATGGCGAAGTCCTTGGCCTTCCTTCGATATTCAAGAAACACTGGCAGGCTCGTACGGATGTACGCATCACGTATTAGCCACCTAAACAGCAACAACCCGAAGTCTCGTTTGGCAAGCAAAGAGGAAGGTGTCGCATTCAGAATCTTCTCTGGAAAGTACGGCCAGTTCGGATTAACCGGACCAACCGTTGCCTCCCATAGAATCTTGAAGGCTTCGGCGTCGCTTTCGCCGTCCAACTCCTCTCTTCTGATGATCACTCTGCCTTCCTCTGCATTCAAGACAGATGCCATTCGCCAAAAATCTAAGCGAAATGATTGAAGTTTCTCAAGTTGACCCTCAATTCCTGCCAGATCAGAATTCCGTTCGGCAATACATCTGGCGAGTTGCACGCTCACGATTCCGTTTAGAACATCAACCAGCACATAGTTAATATAGCTAGGACGCGACGCGATCTCATCGCGTAAAGCGAGCAACGCATCCAAGGTCAATTGAACCTCACTATATGGTTTGTCACTCAGTTTCTTGTGCAATGCTTCCAGTTGGCCCAGAAGTTCCCGCCCCAATTCCCTAAACTGCTTGTGGAGGACTACGATCTCCTCCCACCGTGGGCCTGAGTATTCAGCGGAAACCACTGAAGGCCAGCTTGAGTGGCGCCTTTTCTCCACGTCACGAAGAAGCCCGTTGATGTTATTCGTCTCAATGGTGCCATTCCAATATTGAACCTGGTCGTTGCGAATATCTGTAGGCAACCACACCGGCTCGCTGCACCACCCCTGTAAAACGATTGAGAACCAGCAAATTACCACGTAGTTTTTCATGGCGATCACCTATGGCACCACGAAATCCATAGGTTGAAATTGACCCTCG
>CAZEQV010000119.1:7640-9965 GCA_964514435.1 uncultured Verrucomicrobiota bacterium | reverse complement strand
CGGCTTCTTCGCGCATGGAGGCGAATTGGATCCCGCATGGATGGAGTATTTCGGCGGGTTCAATCTGGTCGTGTCGTACCTGTACGACCCCGACGAGATTTTCGCGGAGAATCTGGGGCGGTGCGGGGTGCGGCATTTGGTGAGGGGCACGCCGAAGCCGGTGGAGTTGCATGCGGCCGACCATTATTGCAAGCCGTTGGAGTCTTTGGCCATTTACCAGAATCATGCGGTGCCGCGGATTTATCTGACGGCGGCGGATCGCATCGCGGCGGCGAAGTTTCTCGGCGAACTGGCGCGAAATCGGATTGTGGCCATTCATCCCGGCAGCGGCGGCAAATCGAAAATGTGGCCGGTGGAGAAGTTCGCCGTTTTGGGGCGTTGGATAGCCGATGAGTTGGCGGCACGGCTGTTGATTGTGGAGGGCGAGGCGGATGGCGAAGTGGTCGGTAAGCTGGCGCAGATGCTGAGTTCGCGCGTGGCGGCGCGGGCGAAGGGACTGAAGCTGGTGGAGTTGGCGGCGGTATTGGAGCGATGCGCGTGTTTCGTGGGGAACGATTCCGGCATCTCGCATGTGGCGGCTGCGACGGGGACGCCGACGGTGGCGATGTTTGGACCGGCCTCGAGCGCGCTTTGGGAGCCGCGAGGCGACCGGGTGAGAGTGGTGGCGTTCGGGGAAACGGATGTGAACGAGGCGCGTCAAGCCATTCACGAGTTGGGGTGGGGGTGACGGGTCGCCGAGGTTGGCAATCTTGCCGGCATCGGTTAAGAAAAGCGCATGGATATTCCCCGCGACGTGAGACTGGTTGATTGGGCACACTGGAAACCGAGTGAATGGGCCAATCTGTGTTTTGTGATGAAGGACGGGCAGATTTTGTTGATCCGCAAGAAGCGCGGTTTGGGCGCTGGCAAGATCAACGGTCCCGGCGGGCGGTTGGAGCCAGGGGAGACGGCGGAGCAAGCGGCGGTGCGCGAGGTGCAAGAGGAGTTGGGGGTGACGCCGACGGGGTTGGAGAAGATTGGCGAATTGTTTTTTCAGTTCATGGATGATTACCGGCTTCATGTGGTGGTGTTTCGCGCCGATGACTGCGAAGGAGAGTTGATCGAGACGAACGAGGCTGCGCCGCTGTGGACGGATGTGGACAAGGTTCCCTATGAGGAAATGTGGGAGGATGATCCGTATTGGTTGCCGTTGGTGATGGCGCGTCGAAAGTTTCGCGGCTACTTCATCTTCGATGGTTCCGCCATGCAGAGCCACCGGGTCGAGATGTTGCCGTGACGTCGGTCACAGCAGCGAGGGTAGCCCGATTGGTGCGGGGTGGATCGCAGGTTTTGTGGGGGCGGGCAGGCCTGCTGTCTAGGCTGCCCGCCGTTGGTTCGGGGGTGTGAACAATGGTCGCGGCGCGAACCCTACACGACAGGGATTCGCGCCCCACAATTCCGGACCTGCTCAAAACTTGCGGTGCGCCCATAGGTGCGGGGCCTTGCTTTTTTCCTCGCAACAGCAGGGGGCGTTTTTTAAGGTGCGCGGTCATGCGAATTCTTTCGGGCATTCAACCAAGCGGAAAACTGCACATCGGCAACTATTTTGGAATGATGCGGCCGGCATTGGAGTTGGCGGAGAAAGGCGAGGCGTTTTATTTCATCGCGGACTATCATTCACTGACTTCGGTGAGCGACGCCAAGGTGCTGCGGGAAAATGTGCTGGATGTGGCGTTGGATTTCCTTGCGTGCGGTCTGGATCCGAAGCGGACGGTTTTTTACCGGCAGAGCGATGTGCCGCAGGTGACGGAGTTGACTTGGATTTTGTCGAACGTCACGCCATTGCCCATGTTGGAGAATTGTCACTCCTACAAGGACAAGGTGGCGCAGGGGTTGAAGCCGAACGCCGGTTTGTTCACCTATCCGGTGTTGATGGCGGCGGACATTTTGATCGTGCAAGCCAACGTGGTGCCGGTCGGCAAAGACCAGAAGCAACACATCGAGGTGACGCGGGACATTGCCGGGGCGTTCAACCGTCAGTTCGGCGAAGTGTTCACGATACCGGAACCTTCCATCCGCGCGGAGGTGGCGACGTTGCCGGGCACGGATGGTCGGAAAATGTCGAAAAGCTACGGGAACACGGTGGAGATTTTTGGCGATGAGAAAGCCGCGCGAAAGAAGATCATGGGCATCGTGACGGATTCGCAGCCTGTGGAGGCGCCGAAAGTGGATTTGGGCAAGAACGTGGCGTTGCAGATCTACCGGGCCATCGCGCCGGGTCCGGCGGCGGAGATGGAGCGCAGGTTGGCGGGCGGGGGGGTGGGGTACGGTGAGTTGAAGAAGGAA
>CAZEQV010000119.1:0-7630 GCA_964514435.1 uncultured Verrucomicrobiota bacterium | reverse complement strand
GGCGCCCGCCGGGGGCGGGGCCCCCGCGGCTCCGCGCCGGGGGCGGCGCCCCGCGGCCCCCCCCCCCACGGTGAGTTGAAGAAGGAATTGTTCGCCGCGCTGATGGATCATTTTGCTCCTTTCCGGCAACGTCGGGCGGAGTTGGTGAAGAACTTGGATTATGTTCGAGAAGTGTTGCGCGAGGGCGCGGAGCGGGCCGGCCAGGTGGCCGAGGCGACGATGGCGCGTGTACGGGAGGCGGTCGGGCTGCGGTAAGATTGGCAAGCATGGAATCGGATTACAGAGCGAAGCTGGAGGTGTTCGAGGGGCCGTTGGACTTGTTGCTGTATTTGATCAACAAGGAGGAGGTGGACGTTTATGATATACCCATCGAGCGCATCACCTCGCAGTACATGGAGTATCTGTCGCTGATGAAGTTGTTGAACTTGGAGGTGGCCGGGGAGTTTTTGGTGATGGCGGCGACGCTGATGTATATCAAGAGCCGGATGTTGTTGCCGGTTGACCAGCAGGCGACGGATCCAGAAGCGGAAGACGGCGCGGATCCGCGGTGGGAATTGATCCGGCAACTGGTGGAGTACAAGAAATTCAAGGAGGCCGGGGCGCAGTTGGCGTTGCGGGAGGAGGAACAGTCGCGCATTTTCACGCGGACGGCGGAGTTGGATTTGCCGCGCGACAAGGATTTGCCGCTGGCGCCGGTCAGCATTTTTGATTTGATCAACGCGTTCAGCGAGGTGCTGAAGCGGGCCACATCCCGCGAGGATTTCCGCGAGATCGTCGAGGAGCGGTTCACGGTAAGCGACAAGATCGAGGAAATCCTGTACACCATGCGCGAGCGGGATGATTTGGTGTTCAATGAGCTGTTTGAGAAGGCGACGTCGCGGGCGGAGGTGGTGGTGACGTTTCTGGCGTTGTTGGAGTTGATACGATTGAAGCGGCTGAAAGTCAGCCAGCACGAGGCGTTCGGGATAATTCATGTAATCAAGGTTGCTGTATGACAGTGGAACTGAAGAACATTCTGGAAGCGTTGCTGTTCGCCGCGGAACGTCCGCTGACGACGAAGGAGATTCGAGCCATCTTTGCCGAGGCTACGGACGAGTTGAATCCGGGCGGGCCGGAGTCGTTCCGCAATGTGCGCGAGGCGCAAGTGGCGGCCACACTCGAAGAACTGAAAGTCGAGTACGACGCGCAAGCCCGGTGCGTGCAGATCGTGGAGGTGGCCGGCGGTTGGCGGATGGTGACGCGGCCGGAGTTCGCGCCGTGGTTGAAGGGATTGTTGGACGAAGCGCGTCCGCAAAAGTTGTCGCCCCCGTCGTTGGAGACGCTGGCGATTGTGGCGCTGCGGCAGCCGATCTCGCGGGCCGACATTGCGGCGATTCGCGGCGTGGAAGTGGACGGCGTCATCAAGACGCTGCTGGAGCGGGACATGATTACGATTGTGGGACGCAGTGAAGCGCCCGGCAAACCGCTGTTGTACGGGACGACCCAGAAGTTTCTTGAACATTTCGGGCTGCGCGATTTGGATGACATGCCCAAGGCGGCGGAGTTGCGGGCGCAAGCGGCCGCGTTGAAGGCGGCGGAGGAAAAGACGCAGACGGAAACGACACCGGTTGCCGCGACCGGGGCGCCGGAACAAACGGGCGATTCAGGGAAGACGGAGACACATGAAGGACAAACTCCAGAAGTTGCGCGAGAAGATTGACGGGATTGACAGCAAGCTCGTCAAGCTGTTGAATGAACGCACCCGGCATGTGCTGGAGATCGGACGGATCAAGCACGAGTCCGGCGGGGAAATCTATGCGCCCGACCGGGAAGAGGCCGTGCTGCGACGGGTCATGGAGAAGAACAGCGGTCCGATCACCAACGAATCGTTGCGGGCGATTTACCGGGAAGTGATGAGCAGCGCGCTGGCACTGGAGAAGCCGTTGGTGATCGCCTACCTGGGGCCTGCCGCGACGTACTCGCACATGGCGGCGGTAAAGAAATTCGGCGCCAGCTTGAAGTATGAGCCGTTGCCGAGCATTACCGATGTGTTTGTGGAAGTGGCGAAGGGCAGGGCGGACTACGGGGTGGTGCCGATTGAGAACTCCACCGAGGGCGCCGTGACGCACACTTACGACATGTTTTCCGACAGCGAACTGAAAGTGTGCGCGCAGATTTTGTTGCCGATTCGGCACAATTTGATGTCGGCCGGCAAGCGTGATGAGATTCGCAAGGTGTATTCGATTTCGCAGGTGTTTGCGCAATGCCGTCAATGGATGCAATTGAACCTTCCCGGCGTGGAGGTGATCGAAGTCTCCAGCAGCACGCGGGCGGCTGAGATTGCGAAGGACGACTCGGAAGCCGGTGCCATTGCCAGCGCGTTGGCGGCGGAAATGTACGGGCTGACCATTCATGATGCGAACATTCAAGATTCCAGTGAGAATGTGACGAGGTTCTTGGTGATCGGTCGCCGGTACCCTGCCCGCACCGGCAATGACAAGACGTCCATCATGTTCTCCGCCCAGGACAAAGTGGGCGCCCTGCATGACTCGTTGGCAGCGTTCAAGAAGAACAACATCAACCTGACGAAAATCGAGTCGCGTCCCAGCAAGAAGAAGGCATGGGAATACTACTTTTTTGTGGATTTTCTTGGCCATTGTGACGACCCGAAAGTGAAGAAGGCGTTGGCTGAATTGGCGCCTCACACCGTGTTTATCAAGATACTGGGAAGTTACCCGAACGTGAATGGATAGGCGCGTTTCACGGCAATCGCAAGTGGTTGTTGAATTAGTAGTTGCTTTTGAAAAAGTGTTTTGGTTTATTCGCATGGCCGAGTGCGATTCGCGATTGTTCTGAGCAATGATGGAGGATGAAATGAAGAGTTTTCGACGATGGCAGCTATGTGTGTGGGTATGTGTTTTCGGTCTGATTATGGGAGGTGTGGACAGCCAAGCAGCTTCTGCCCGGACCACCAACAAACTCATCATTTATCCCAGTGAGCAGGATTCCATTGCAGAACTGCGCAATCAGGGCGTGGGTCGCGTTCGTGACCATGGGTCATATTGGATCGTCGAAGCGACGGATGAACAGGTGGCGAGACTGCGCACGGCACTCGGTGAACGAGCCGTGCCGGCCAATTACCTCAACCGCATCGAGCTGAGTGCGGCCGCCATTGACACTGCGAGCGGCGAGCTGCCGAACATACCGGCCAATTTGCGCGAAGGCGTTGCCGTCGGTCGCCGGTTGCGGTTGATTCAGTTTGTGGGTCCTGTGCAGCCGGCCTGGTTGGATCGGGTTCGCGCGGCCGGCAAGGTGAAGATCGTCTCGTACATCCCCAACAATGCCTACGTGGTGATGGTGGACCAAGCCGCGGAAGACAAACTCCAAGCTTTGACCGGTGAGGATGGACCAATCCAATGGATTGGCGCGTACCATCCCTACTACAAAGTTCGTGGCAATCTTTTGAAGGCTGATGCCAACCAGCAGGCCGGCCTGGTGGATGTTCGTGTGGGAATCGTGGATGACGAAGACGCACAAGCCACCTTGCAGGCTGTGCGGTTGTTCAATCAAGGCGGGAGCGGGCATGTCAACCGGGTGCAGAACTACGTGCTTGTTCAATTGCGGGTACGCGCTGCTGACGTGGCAACGATCGCCCAGCAAGCTGGAGTTTTGTGGGTTGAGCCGCAAGTTCCGAATCGAGCACTTGATGAAAAACAAAACCTGATTGTAGCTGGTCGCACCAATGGACCCGGCCATGGACCAATTGCGATAACCAACGTGCCGCCTGGTCAATCCTATCTTGATTTCCTTACAAACACAGTTGGTTTCTCAACATCCTCCGCGCAATACCCCATTGTAGATGTCGCAGACAGTGGGGTGGATACCATTCGGAAGGTTGTGCCGCCACAACAACCAGATAGCCGGTTTCTTGTGCATCCTGCTTTCTACGAATTCGGCGAAACGACCAATCAAACACGCGTAGCCTATAACAACAACTTCGCCGGGGGTACGTCGCATGATGTCGAGAGTCACGGAACAAAGGTGGCTTCGATTGTTCTCGGCTACGATGTCTTGACGAACGATTTCAGCACGTGCCTGTCGCGGGAGACGGTGGGAGTCATCTGCACGACAAACTTTGGGGTGATCTGCAATCCTGTGCAGTTAATCTGTATCACCAATGTGGTTTGTGTGGGACAAGTCGGTGACTTGTGTTCCACTAACTTTCAGTGTTTTGCAGTGAATCAATGCGATCCTTTGACAGACAATTTCCTGCCTCCGTTTGATTGCCTCAACCAGACAGTCACGATCAGCAATGTCTTTCAACGATTGCGGCGGGATCATGCAGGTTTTCAACTCGGCATGGGTGTTTCGCCATTCGGCAGGCTTGGAATATCCAAAATATTCAGTGATGGCGGAGCATTTGTGGCTGACCCAGAAACTCTCGTACTCAATTCATATCTCAGCGGAGGTCGCATACAAAATAACAGTTGGGGGCAGGTTTGCTGCATCTCGGCGGGTGAATACGATTCCGATGCTTTGATTTTTGACATTCTTACACGTGATGCCGTTCTTACTGGTCAAGGTGGCAGCAGTGCGCCACTGAATCAAGAGTTCATCGTCGTGTTTGCAGGTGGCAATGCGCAAGCCATCGGTGGCGTGGGCGGGTTCGGTGATGTTCTGATTACCCCTCCGGCAACGGCCAAGAATGTCATTTCCGTTGGAGCATCGGAAAACGTTCGGCTTCGCGATGGATGTTTGTTGTTTACCGATCAATCTGATGACTCGCGAGACATCGCGATATTCTCCTCATTTGGCCCGACCATTGACGGGCGAATGAAACCCGAGATCGTCGCCCCCGGTGCCTCGATCTGGGGAGGAGTCTCCACAGATGATCCGACCTCCAGTTTGACTTGCGTGAACCCACTTGCGCCTACAGACCCCCGCTTCAACCTGAGTTTGGCGACGGCGCTTTATGACTGTGCCAACGGTACGAGTTTCTCAGCCCCTGCCGTGTCGGGTGCTATCCAGCTCTTGTGGTGGTATTTCCAGAATCGCTTGGGCTTGCCACAACCGAGTCCTGCGATGGCCAAAGCCTATACTGTGAATGCTGCTCGTTATCTCACTGGAATTGGCGCGGGAGACACCCTTCCCTCCATCGCGCAAGGAATGGGAATGCTGGACTTGGAGCGAATGTTTGACAATGTGCCTCGCGTGGTGCGTGATCAATCCACACCTCGCGCTATTGACACGTTCCGCATCACAACCAATACGATTGCCCAGCAGACCTATTTCAGTCAGCAAGGACAGACGTACGAAATCAGCGGCGAAATCCACGATTCAACAAAGCCTTTTCGGGTCACCGTGGCTTGGAGCGATGCACCGGGCAGCCCTCAAGCATTCAAACAGTTGGTTAACGATTTGGATCTCCAAGTAACAATCGGCGGCAATACGTACAAGGGGAACGTGTTCGATGGTCCATATTCCAAGACCATTGGCTTCGCTGACGACGTAAACAACTTGGAGAGTGTTTTCCTTCCACCGGGACAAACCGGTTCATGGACAGTGCTGGTGCGTACCATCAGCGTAGCTGGCGATGGTGTTCCAAATGTGGGCTTGGCTCTTGATCAGGATTTTGCCTTGGTCGTGTACAACGCCAAGACCAATCCGGTGCCGTCTGACGTGGCCAACAACGCAACCAATGATGCTTGCGAAAGCGCGATTGAGATCACCTCTTTTCCTTTCACCCACACGGTGAACTTGCACACGCCTCCCTATCACAACACGCATATAAGCCCGTCGGTGTCGCGGGGTGGTATTGAAGCTTTCTGGAAAATATCGGCACCGGCGGCTGGAACGCAGTTCGATGTGGATACGTTCGGCAGTGATTTCGACACCGTGCTGTCCGTCTGGCAGGGGCGCTGTGGCGCTTTGGTCGAACTGGTCGGCAATAACAACGAATCCAATACATTCCAGTCAGCTTTGTCCTTCATCGCTGATGGCAGCAACACCTACTACATTGTAGCCGAAGGGCAGAACAACAAGAAGGGACTGCTTCAACTGAATGTGCGAGCCGCCGCGCCGCCCGTTGTGGCGACGCCTTCGAGTCTGTTTTTTGGGACGCAAATGGTCGGCACGACCGGTAACGTTGTGAGCGTCATTGTTTCCAATGGATTGCCGAGGGATTTGTTTATCAGTGAATTGGAGTTTTCGGGAGCGAACCCCGGTGATTTTGCTGTGTTCAGTGAGAATTGCTCGAACACATTTATTGGACCCGGTGGCTTGTGTGAAATCCGCTTGCGTTTTGTTCCGCAAGGGGTCGGTGACCGCGCCGCCAATTTGGTGGTCAATCATGACGCCATCGGCGGTCCCTTGATCATTCCGCTCACCGGTGATGGTCTGGCGGCCGTGCCGTTGGTATGTCTGAGCCAGTCTGCGATTGCCTTTGGGAACGTCGCTGTCGGACAATTGGGAACGATCACGACGATAACGGTGACCAACTGCGGAGCGGCGCCGTTGGTTATCAGCAGCATCACAAAGACGGGCGCCAATCCGGGTGACTTTGTTGAGTCCTCGGATTGTCCTGCAAAGAGTCCCCTTGCACCAAATAGCAGTTGTGACCTGAATGTGAACTTTGTACCCACAGCAGCGGGTGTTCGCTCGGCGACCTACAATATCAATCACAACGCCGCCGGCAGCCCCACGATTATCACCGTATCCGGTAACGGCACAGCGCCCGTTGCAGCCGCATGTGTGAACCCAACGACAGTGGACTTTGGATCGAGGGCCGTTGGATCATTGAGCGCGCCTTCCAGTATCACTGTGTCGAATTGTGGTACCGCTGTTCTGAATGTCGGCGCGATCACGATTACAGGCTCGGCCAGCAATGATTATACATTTGTTGGCTGCAGCAACACTTCGGTTCCCGTGGGAGAGACTTGTCAGATACAGGTTACGTTTAATCCAACTGTGCCGGGTGGACGGTTGGCGCAGTTGAACATTCCCAGCAACTCGACCGGTAGTCCCCAGATCATCAGTCTGAATGGAATTGGAAATGCGGGGCAACCGGACGCGACGATCAAGCGAAAGGGCAGTTCGGCGTCTTACCTCGGCAACGACATCTACAATGTGACTGGTTCTGATCAGACCATTTCCACGCGCGCGCGGCGCGGGAAATCGCGGACGTTCTTCGTCAGGATTCAGAATGACGGAAATCAAACCGACCAATTCCGCGTGCAAGGTCCGTCCGATATTCCCGGAGTCTTGACAGTCAAATACCTGTTGGGCAACGACGGCAGTCAGGATATCACGGCTGCGGTGAAGGCGGGAACGTTCACGACATCGAGCCTTGCCGCCGGAGCCACGACGGGACAGGCGACATTGATCCGTGTGGAGATCAGAATTGACCCGGCGGCACCCACGAGCGAACAGCTCTTGTTGTTCACGATTACTTCAGTTGGTGATCCTGTTCGACAGGATGCCGCAGGCGCCAAACTGTTGATTCCTTGATGGAACGAGCAAGACACAGACTTATACGGGACATCATTTGATGAACAAGATTATTGCCATACTACTCCTGTTGGTTGTCCCTCTACGGACTTGGGCCGGGCCGATGGTGATAGACGGTACTGAGGCCAATGACAATGGGTTTCAA
>CAZEQV010000118.1:0-9968 GCA_964514435.1 uncultured Verrucomicrobiota bacterium | reverse complement strand
CAACGCAACCTGGCGCCGTTATTGGATGCAAACGGTTGGGCGGTCAACGCCAAGGCCAAGATCAACATACCGTTTGGCAAGTCGCTCACCCAGATCGCCACGTTGCCGGAAGGCTCGCACCGCGACTTGATTGACCCATACGCAGAAAGCAAAACGGGACGGAATCGCTTCATACTGCTTCTAATCTTTGTGGCGCTGCTCTGGGTCGCCTGGTTCTTCGGAGCCATCGAATACTACCTGCCCGGCGCGCTGCCGAAATCCGGCTGGATGAAACGCCAGGAAGCGGCCGGTCAACAACCACCGCCACCAGTTCCTGCCCTGCCCCAATCTGCCTTGAATCCCTGACCGATCTCCAATGGCCGAGACAACATTCGCTGCCGTCGCCAAGCTTGCGGAATTGCTTTCCGCAAGCCTTGGCGACGGCTCTTTTGTGGGGCTGACCCTGACGCAGCCGAACACTCCGAGCATTGCCCCCCGTCGCGTGACAGTTCGTCTGGTTGAACTCGCTGACGGGAACTTTCTTCAAATCACACGCCATGAACTCCGGCGCGATGTCACCAAAAACATCCCGCCTTCGGAGGCGTCAAACTGGTTGCGCCACCAAGTGCCGGTCGCGTTTCGCTCTGTTGTCCTCGCCACGACGAAACGCGACTGGCAACTGGTCTGCAAGCCCACCGGCAAACAGCAACTCGTTTCACACAAACCGGCCCGCACCGCTGCTCCATCCCGGGAACACGACCGGCCGAAAGCTGCGCGGCTCGATTCAACCGCTCACGAATGGCTGGCCGGGCTTGGTGTGCTCGACAAGTCCGGCAAGGTGCGCGCTTCGATGGCCGACAAGTACCGTCAAATCAACCGCTATCTGGAAATCTTCAGCCATCTGACCAAAGACTGCCCCTGCTCCACAGTTGCCGACATGGGATGCGGCAAGGGCTACCTCACGTTTGGAATGTGGCACCTGCTCCGCGGCCGGAACCCGCGCATCATCGGCATTGAACAACGATCCGAGTTGGTCGCGGCAACCAACGAATTGGCGCGCCGAATCGGCGCGGCAGGCTTGGAATTCCGGACCGGCACAATCACATCCGCTCCCCTTCCCCGCCTTGATGCGCTCATCGCCCTGCACGCCTGCGACACCGCCACCGATGATGCCATTGTTCGCGGCATTCGACTCGGCGCGAAGTTGATCATTGTCGCTCCCTGCTGCCACCAACAAGTTCGACCACAATTGGGACGACCGGCTCCCCTGGCCGAAGTGCTCGCGCACGGCATCATGTCGGAACGCCTGGCGGAATGGGCCACTGATGGCCTGCGAGCCCTCTGTCTGCAATGGGCCGGCTACCGCACCACTTTGATCGAGTTTGTCGGCGGCGAACATACTCCCAAGAACCTGATGATCGCCGGCACGCTCGAATCCACGCCGTTCGTATCCGATGAACGCCGGGAACGTATTGCCCGGTTCAAGAGCTTTTTCGGCATCCAACACCATGCCCTCGATGAATTGGGACACCGTTGACTGGAAATGTCTGGCACGATTGAGAGAATCGTTCCTTACCGGAACAGCCGGCGCATCGGACTACTGGCTCACCGATGCTGATTTGGTCAGTTACGATTTGACGTTCGCGCAACGCATCGGTTGGAAATGGGATTTTGTGCTGAAGGAATTGGCCCGGCTCGGTTGGTCGCCGCCGGACGGGGCGGCTCTGGACTGGGGTTGTGGATCCGGTATCGCGGGTCGGACGTTCGCCGGTGCGTTTGGTGTGCGTGAGGTCGTGCTCCATGACCGCTCGGCCCGCGCGGTCCGGTACGCAGCCGAACGGGCCAAGGAAAAACTGCCCGGTGTCCTTGTTCGAAGCGGTCGGGAGGGATTTGCCACGCTGCTCGTCAGTCATGTGTTGACTGAACTGTCGGCGGCCGGCGTGGGTGATTTGTTGGCGCTGGCCGGCCAGGCGCAATCGGTGTTGTGGGTGGAACCCGGCGCGCATGAGTCGAGCCGGAAATTGATCGAGGTGCGGGAACTCTTGCGCGGAGAGTTTCGGATTGTTGCGCCTTGTGTTCACGCTGGGAGGTGCGGAATGTTGACGGAAAACAACAGCCGTCACTGGTGCCATCAATTCGCCGTGCCGCCATCCGACGTTCATCAAACGGCGCATTGGGCGAGATTCGCCAAGGTCACTGGCATCGATGTGAGAAGCTTGCCGGTCAGTTACCTCGTGATGGACAAGCGACCGGTTCCGCCGGTGGAACCCGGCGCGTTTCGACTGATCGGTCATCCGCGCTTGTACAAAGGCTATGCAAGTCTGCTGGGGTGTGATGCCGGCGGGGTTTCGGAGCGCAGGATTCAGCGCCGGGACAACGAAGACCTGTTCCAACGAGCGCGCAAGGGGGTTCTGGAAGGCTTGGTGCGCGCGAAATAACTTTTGCCGGATTCTTGATTCTGGGAAGCAATATCGGCCAGAATGATTTTTCATGGAAACCAAACCTCTCAATGTTGCCGTCATCGGCTGGGGAAATTTCTTCAAGCATATCCACGAGCAAACGCTGCAGGAGCTAATCACCGCCAAACGCTGCCGGCTCAGGGCGGTCTGTGTCCGGACACCCGAAACACGGGATGCCCTGGTCAAGGCGCACGGCGCGGAATACGGAACCGCTGATTACCGTGACGTTCTCAATGATAAAGAGGTGCAGGCGGTTTTGATCGGGGCGCCGCACTCCGTGCAGGCTGAATACTCCCTCGAATCGTTGCGGGCCGGCAAGTGGGTGTACGTCGAAAAACCGATGTTCGCCGACGAGGCCGACACGGGCACGCCACCGGCCAGGTATTTCGGGCAGTTGCGGGATTTGGGAACGCCAGCCGGGGAACGGCTGGCGGTCGGACTCAACAAACGATTTGCGCCCGCCTACCGGCAACTGCGGGAACGGGCTAGCGGCTGGCAGGGGTTGAAGGCAATTCGGATGAGCATTGTGGATGATGCCTGGCGGTGGGGATCAAAGTATCCGCCGGGATTCCTGTTTTGGCTGGATGTGTGTCATTGGACGGATCTGGGGCGGTGGTTCACCGGAGCGGAGATTGCCAGCATCAGTTGTCTTAACCCGCAAGTGGAAGACTCGTTCGTGACGATGCGCATGACCGACAACTCCGTGGTCAGCATTTATCTCAGCGGCAACGGCACGATGGACATGATCAAGGATGAACTGCATGTGACCAGCGGTGCGCGCCGGTGCGCTTCGGTTTTCGATTACGTGCAGATGGAGGTTTTCGGCGGCGAGAAACGGGAGGTTCACACCTACCCGGGCAACATCCAGTACGGCGGCGATCTCACGTATGTGAAGAAGATCACTGAGGGCGGACTCGAAGCTTTGCGGGCGGTGCGTCGAGAGATGTACGACCGTTTCCTGAGAATGCAGAAGTCGCCGGATCCAGTTGAAGAAGCGTATTGGAAGCGCAATCTGCCAAACTTCATGCGCCCTCAGGGGTGGAAGGAATCGCTCACCTATTTTGTGGAATCAGCGCGTGCCGGTCGGGCGTTGACCGAGAGCGCCGGTTACCGGGATGCATACATCGCCTATCAAGTGCTCGAAGCCGCCAAGCAAAGCGTTGAGGCGGGCGGAGACTTCGTGCCCGTGCCCGCAATCGCGGGGTAGCCGGCAATGAAACGGGGGATGATCGGCAACGAAGTAAGACTCATTTTTCGTGTCTAATGGCTTGACCGGTTTTCTGGCGTTCCGTATAGTCGCAAACGCGTCAAAGAGCGGTGGTGGAAAAGTGGGTCGAAAACCCACTTTTTTGTTCCCCTCAAACCGTAGCCGAAGAGATCACAGCATGAACGATGAACTGATGTCAGTATTGGATTACTTGCAGCGCGAGAAGGGCATAGACAAAGAGACCCTGCTTCAAGCTGTCGAGCAGGCTTTGGTGCAGGCATCGAAGAAGAGCATCGGGCCCTCCCGTGATTTGCGAGTGACGATTGATCGTCGCAATGGCGAAATCCGTGCGTTCGCCAAGCTGCTGGTTGTGGAGAACGTGGCCAACAAACACGAAGAGATTTCACTGACCGAGGCGCGCCGTCGTCAACCCGACGTTCAACTGGGCGAATTCGTGGAAATCGAGGTCACGCCGGCCAACTTTGGACGTATCGCGGCTCAAACGGCCAAACAAGCCATGCTCCAGCGAATCCGGCAGGTTGAGAAAAATATGGTGTTCGAAGAATTCAAAGGCCGCGCGGGCGATATTTTGTCCGGCACCGTCCGCCGGTTCGAACGCAGCGATGTGGTGATTGACCTTGGCAAGATCGAGGCCATCATGCCCTCGCGCGAACGGGTGCCAACGGAGGAATACCAGCCCGGCGACCGCATCCGCGCTTATGTCATGGCCGTGGATAACGCCGCGCATGGTCCGCAAATTGTGCTTTCGCGAAGCCACCCGGATTTTGTCCGCAAACTATTTGAGTTGGAAGTCACCGAGATCGCCGACAAAACGGTCGAAATCAAAGCCATCGCCCGCGAGGCCGGCTATCGCAGCAAAGTGGCGGTCATGTCCAACGATCCGAATGTGGATCCGGTCGGCGCGTGTGTCGGCATGAAAGGCATGAGAGTCAAAGGCATCGTCCGCGAATTGAACGGCGAGAAGATTGACATCATACGCTGGGACCCGCAGGTGCGCACGTTCATCACCAATGCGCTCGCACCGGCCAAGCTCAAGAACCTCATCATTGACGAGAACCGTCATCACGTGAAGATCATTGTTGACCCGGACCAGCTTTCATTGGCCATCGGCAAGAAAGGCCAAAATGCCCGGCTGACGGCCAAACTGACTGGCTGGAGCGTGGACATTGAGAAAGAAGAGACAGCCGCGCTCGGGTTCGAAGAGAAAGTCAAGCGGGCCGTGGAGCAACTGGCTTCGATACCGGGCATCTCCAAGGAAACGGCAACCAAACTCGTCAACTCCGGTTTCCATTCGTTCGCAGGTCTGCTGGCGGTGGAATTGGCCGATCTCGAAGAGATACTCGGCCCAACAGAAGCCGCCAAAGTTTACCAAGCGGCCATCGCCGAACAAGAGCGTCGCGACGCCGAATTGCCGAACACGGAGAGTGAGACACAAGGACAATGAGTATCCGCGTACATGATCTGGCCAAGAAGTGCGGGCTGTCGAACAAGGAGATGATCGAGAAGCTCAAGACGATCAACTACCCTGTCAAAAGTCATTCCAGCACTGTGGACAAGATCACGGCAGAATCTCTGCTAAACGAATACGGCTACGTCGAACCGGTGGCGTCGCCCCCCGCGCCGCCACCGCCTGCGCCCGTTGCCGAACCGCCGCCTCCACCCCAAAAGCCACCGGCCCCTCCCCCACCGGTCACGGCGCCACCGGTCGCGCCGCCGGTCACTTCCCGGGCCGCTGTGGTTGCCGCGCCACCGCCGCCTCCCGTTCAATCAAAACCAGTTGCTCCCGCTGTTCCAACTCCTCCGACGCCTCCGGTCGCAGCGCCCACACCGCCGCCAAAGCCGGTCGTCGCGCCGCCGAAGATCGCCGCGCCGGTCGCCTCGCCAAGACCCGTTATGAGCTCCAGGCCGGTCCCGCCTCCTCCGCCGCCCTTGCCGCGTCCGGCTCCTCCGCCCGTTGTCACGGGACCGCAGTTCATCGTCAACGAGCAAGGTCAAAAGGTCATCCAGATGAAGCCGCCTCTCGTTGTGCGCGATTTGGCGGCCAAGCTCGGGTGCAAGCCGCACATGCTTTTGGCCGATTTGATGGAATTGAACGTTTTCGCCAACATAAACGAAACCATCGGCGAGGACATTGCCCGCAAGCTCTGCGAACGTCGCGGCTATCTTTTTGAATTGGAAAAGCGCGAGCGCGGCGCCGGTGTCGTTCACGCCCCGCCAAAGAAGATTGAGGTGCTCGATGAGGGCGAAAAACAGCAGGACCTGGCCATCCGTCCTCCCGTCGTAACGGTCATGGGACACGTTGACCATGGCAAAACATCGCTCCTCGACGCCATCCGCAAAACCAACGTGGCCGCTTCCGAATCCGGTGGGATCACCCAGCACATCGGCGCCAGTGTCGTCAAAACCGAAGATGGCCGGCTGATCACGTTCCTTGACACCCCCGGTCACCAAGCGTTCACCAAGATGCGCGCGCGCGGCGCCAATGTCACCGACATCGCCATCTTGGTCGTGGCGGCCGACGACGGCATCATGCCGCAAACCATTGAAGCGATCAACCACGCCAAAGCCGCGCAAGTTCCCATCATCGTCGCCATCAACAAATGCGACTTGCCGGCCGCGAATCCCGACCGCGTAAAAAAGCAGTTGCAGGAATACGGTCTCACCCCCGAATCGTGGGGCGGCGACACCATCACGGTTGACGTATCCGCGACCACCCGAAAGGGACTCGATGAATTGCTGGAGATGATCCTTTTGCAGGCCGACATGCTGGAATTGAAAGCCAGCCCCAAGACACCGGCCAAAGGCAACGTCATCGAGGCGCAACTCGAACCGGGTCTCGGCCCCACGGCGTCCGTGCTCGTGCGAAAGGGAACCTTGCATGTTGGCAACGCCATTATTTGCGGGCCGCATGGCGGCAAGGTTCGCGCGCTTCTCAATGACAAGGGGCAACGCGTGAAAGAAGCCACGCCATCCACACCGGTCAAGATCATCGGATTGTGGGGCGTGCCCGAAGCCGGCACGGAATTCTCCGTGATGAAAAACGAGAAGGAATCGCGCTCCCTCAGCGAACAACGCCAAATGGAGGCGCGCACCCGCGCCACAACGGAACCGCGACAGACCACCATCGAAGAACTGATGGCGCAAATCGAATCTGGCCAGAAGAAAACCCTCAACGTCGTCCTCAAGGCTGACGTGCAAGGCTCCGTGGAGGCCATTGCCGACTCCTTGAGCAAGATCAAGAGCGACAAAGTGGACCTGGAGATCATCCACACCGCCGTCGGCAGCATCACCGAAAACGATGTTCTGCTGGCCAGCGCGTCAAAAGCCATCATCATCGGATTTCGGGTCAAAACCGAAAGCGGAGTCACAGATGTCGCCAAGCAAGCGGGCGTACCGATCAAGCTTTACAGCATCATTTACGAGCTGCTCGAACAAGTGGAAGACGCCTTGAAGGGGTTGCTCGAACCCGAGACCCGCGAAACCATCGTGGGCCGGGCGGAAGTTCGGCAAGTGTTCGAGCTTTCCAAGGGCGCCCCCGTGGCCGGTTGCGTCATCACGACCGGTCGCGTGGTGCGGAGCGGACGCGTCCGTCTGCTGCGCCGTCGCCTCGTTCAATATGAAGGCAAGATTGCCAGCCTCCGCCATTTTCAAGACGATGTGCGCGAGGTCAAAGCCGGTCAGGAGTGCGGGTTGCGCCTCGACAACTACAGCGACTTTCAACCCGGTGATGTCATCGAATGTTACACAGTCGAGAAAGTCGCCTCGGTCCTGTAACCGAACCGGGAAGGTTACCTTTCCGGCGACCGACCCACGGAGTGCCACGCCATGAGCAACCGCCGAATTGAACGTGTCTCGAAACTTGTCAAAGAACAAGTGGGCGAGATTCTGCTCCTGCTACCCCTGTCCAACTGCGGTTTGGTCACGGTCACCTCGGCCAAAGTTTCCTCCGACCTCAAGGAAGGCCACGTGTACGTGAGCGTCATCGGTACCGTCGAGCAAAAGCGCCACGCCTTGTCCGTGCTGACGCAGCAGCACGGAACCATCCAGCACCTTCTCTCGAAACGCATCGTCCTGAAATACACCCCGCGTTTGGCATTCCATCTGGATGAGACCGAATCCGAGGCGCAACGCATCGAACGGCTTCTCGACGAACTGGCACCGGCCACCAACGACCAGGAGCAACCGCAATGAATGACCAAGTCGCCGACCAGATCTGCAAGATCCTTCGCCGCGAACAGACGTTCCTGATCCTCACCCATTACCGGCCCGATGGCGATGCCGTCGGCTCCCAACTAGCGCTGGCAATCCTGCTGAAGAACCTTGGCAAAACCGTTACGGTATGGAATGACGACGAGGTGCCGGCCAAGTTCCGATTCCTCCCTCACCAGGAACTCATCACCCGTCCGTCAGCCGAGCCGCAGGACTTTGATGTTGTTATTTCGGTGGATGCCTCCACCTGGCTTCGTGTCGGCACGGCGGCCGGCAAGATTCGGAGCCGCAAACATTTCATTAACATTGACCATCACGTCAGCAATGAGACGTTCGCCGAACTGAACCTGATTGTGCCGGCAGCGCCTGCGTCCGGTCAGATCGTGTTCGACCTCATCAAACAGGGAGGCTTTCCTCTCACACAGGAGATTGCCGCCTGCCTGTTTGCCGCCATCTCCACGGATACGGGCTCGTTCATGTTCGCCAACACCACCGCCGAATGTCTCCGCGTCACGGCCGAACTGGTCGAGAGCGGCATCAATGTCGGCGAAGTGTGCCGGCACATCTACGAGAGCTACCCCTATTCCCGTCTCCAGATGCTGCAAATGGCGCTGGCGGGACTGTCGCTCTCACACCACAACCAAGTCGCCCACTTCTGGATCACGGCCAAAATGTTCGAACAGACCGGCGCGAAACGCGAAGACACCGAGGGCATGATTGACTATGCGCGCGCCATCGAGGGCGTGCTTATCGCCGTGCTGTTCGAAGAACTTCCCGAACCCGGCCTCATCCGCATCAGCCTGCGCTCCAAACACCCGCAAGTGGATGTCAACACCATTGCCACGCAGTTCAAGGGCGGCGGCCACCGCGAAGCCGCCGGTGCGCGCATTCCCGGCACGCCCCAAGAAGTGCAAGCCCGCGTGCTCGCCGCCGTTCACAAGACGCTCGATGCGGCCGGACTGTAATTCCTCGTCATGCAACCAACTCTGTCTCCATTCGACGGCGTTCTGCTTGTGGACAAGCCGGCTGGCTGCACCTCGCATGATGTCGTGGACCGGTTGCGCCGTCATTTCAAATTGAACAAAGTCGGCCACTGTGGAACGCTCGATCCAGCGGCCACCGGCTTGCTCCTTGTCGTTCTCGAACGCGCCACCAAACTCCAAAATCGTCTCATGTCCGATGACAAGACGTACGAGGGAGTGATCCGACTCGGCGTCGCCACCGATTCCCAGGATGCCGATGGCGAAGTGATTAGCGAAAAACCAGTGCCCCCTCTGACGCCCGACCAGATCGAAGCGGTGTTTGCCAAGTTTCGCGGCGACATTCAGCAAATCCCGCCGATGGTCAGCGCCGTCAAACACCAAGGCACTCCGCTCTACAAACTGGCCCGCAAAGGCAAAACCATCGAACGCGAACCCCGCCACATTCACATCTACGACCTGCGTCCGCTCAAAGTGGAACTCCCTCTCATCGAATTCACGGTGACATGCACCAAAGGCACCTACGTCCGCACCCTCTGCGCCGACATTGGCGAAACGATTGGCTGCGGCGCGCACCTGCTGCGTCTTCGGCGCACGCGTTCCGGCCACTTCAACGTCAGAGACGCCCACACCATGCCGGCTTTGCTCGAACTGACCCGCGACCAACTGCCTTCCCGAATCATCCCGGCCATCAAACTCGCGCAATACGCCTGACCTCCGCACCGCCGCATGAACGTCGTCCGCACATTCGAAGAACTCCAGAACATCGCCCGCAACGTCCATCTCGCCATCGGAGTATTTGACGGACTCCACATCGGACATCAACGCGTCATCGGCCAGGCGCGCGACGACGCCAGGGCCGCGGGCGGTTCGGCCGTTGTCCTTACCTTCGACCCACATCCCATGCGCATCCTCGCCCCCGACAAAGCGCCACCGCTTCTCACATCCACCGCACACAAACTGGCACTGATGAGTCAACTCGGCGTGGACATCGTTCTGCTGCTCGCATTTGACGAAACATTCGCGGCGACACCGCCGGCCGAATTCATTCAGGCTGTGGCCACACAAACGAATCGCCTATCTGAGATTTGTGTGGGTGCCCGATTCCGGTTC
>CAZEQV010000117.1:0-10079 GCA_964514435.1 uncultured Verrucomicrobiota bacterium | reverse complement strand
TGGATGCCGTAGCGATCATGGAAGCGGCCTACACATCCGCTCAGACCGGCCGCTGGACCCCCATTCCCACCCTCTGACCTGGCGCCCTCATCCACCGGCATTTTGAGGAACGATCATTCCTCAAAGTGCCGGTGCCGATTTACCCACGATCTTCCGTCAATCGCACCGGCTCTGTCCGCCGTGGGAGGGCTTGGCGAAACATTGACCTCCTGTTGCTGCCCGTTTTGCGCCTCTCGGCAAATGAGATTTGCCCTGACTTCAGTCACATCTTCGCAATCACTGCGTCGCCAAACTGGCTGCACTTCACTTCCTTTGCCCCCTCCATCAAACGGGCAAAGTCGTAGGTAACCGTCTTGGCGTTGATCGCGCCGTCCATGCCTTTGATGATCAGGTCGGCGGCCTCGGTCCAGCCCATGTACCGCAACATCATCTCACCGGACAGTATCACGCTGCCGGGATTGACGACGTCCTTGCCGGCGTACTTCGGCGCGGTGCCGTGCGTGGCTTCGAAGATGGCGTGGCCGGTCAGGTAGTTGATGTTGCCGCCGGGGGCGATGCCGATTCCGCCGACTTGTGCGGCCAACGCGTCACTGAGGTAATCGCCGTTCAGATTGAGGGTGGCGATGACGTCGAACTCAGCCGGGCGGGTCAGCACTTGCTGAAGCGTGATGTCGGCGATGGCGTCTTTGATGACGATGCCGTTGGGATTTCCCGTCGTGGCGGGGAGTTTGCACCACGGGCCACCGTCAATTTCCACCGCGCCAAACTCGCGTTTGGCCAGCGCGTATCCCCAGTCACGGAACGCGCCTTCCGTGAACTTCATGATGTTGCCCTTGTGGACGAAGGTGACGCTCTTGCGGTGGTTGGCGATGGCGTACTGGATGGCGGCCCGGATGAGACGTTCGCTGCCTTCCGAAGAGACCGGCTTGATGCCAATGCCGCTGGTTTGCGGGAACCGGATTTTCTTCACGCCCATTTCTTTTTGAAGGAACTCGATGAGCTTCCTGGCTTCGGGCGTGCCGGCGGCGTACTCGATGCCGGCATAGATGTCCTCGGTGTTCTCGCGGAAAATGACCATGTCCACCCTGTCGGGATTCTTGACGGGGGACGGGACCCCTTTGAACCAGCGCACCGGACGGAGGCAGACATACAAATCGAGCAACTGGCGGAGCGCCACATTCAGCGACCGGATGCCGCCGCCGACCGGCGTGGTCAACGGCCCTTTGATGCCGACGAGATAGTCTTGAAAGGCTGTTACCGTTTCATCCGGCAACCAGTTGTTGAACTTCTTGAACGACTCCTCACCGGCCCAGACTTCCATCCATTCAATCTTCCGCTGGCCGGCGTACGCCTTTTGCACGGCGGCGTCCAGCACGCGGACGCTGGCGGCCCAGATATCGGGACCGGTGCCGTCGCCGCGAATGAACGGGATGGTGGGGTTGTTGGGGACAATGAGTTTGCCGTTTTGAATGGAAATTGTTGCCATAGTGGCGGTGAGGATAGCAGAGACAGTCCGGCAGGCAACAGTGATTCTCTGCAATCAACCGCTTGCGTGGGTTCCGAGGCTTTGCTAGGGTGCGCCCCGCTTTTGGATTGCCAGAGCGCCCATAGCTCAATTGGTAGAGCAGCTGACTCTTAATCAGCGGGTTGTAGGTTCGAGTCCTACTGGGCGCACCACTTGCATCGGGAAGGACGCAGCCGGGTCTCGCATGAAACAGTTTGCCCGTTCCATTTTCAACGCCCAGCAATCTGGCCTCATTCTCGTCATCCTTTTGCTGGGAACCATTCTGACGCTGTTTGCCGGCACCCACACGCACCGGGTCACGGGCGAAACGGTGAACAATTTCCTCAATTCGTTCACGCTGATGCAGACCGTCACCAACGCGAGCTTCTTCGCGATCATGGCGGTCGGCGCAACGATGGTCATCATCTCCGGCGGAATTGATCTGTCGGTTGGCTCCATCTACGCCTTGTGCGGCGTGGCCATGGCGATGGTGTTGCGCGCCCTCGGTCCGATGAACGCACCGAGCACGGTAGCGTTGGCGCTGCTGCTTTGTCTCGGCATCGGTCTGCTCTGCGGCGCGGCCAACGGTGCGATGGTGGTCGGTCTGCGGGTGCATCCGTTCATCATCACGTTGGGAATGATGTGGGTGTTGCGCGGCCTGGCGTTTGTCATCAGCAAAGCGGAAAGCATTCTCGTGCCGGATGCGTTGACCTCCGTGACCAAGACCACGCTCGGGTTGCCGGCGGGGCTTTACCCGGTGCCGATGCTGGTGATGCTCGTGGTGGCGTTGGCCGGCATGGTGTATCTCACGCGCACGGTCGTGGGTCGCCACATCTACGCCGTGGGCGGCAACGCGGAAGCAAGCCGGTACGCAGGCCTTCGGGTCGGGCGCATTCTCATCGGGGTTTATACGGTGTCGGGATTGACGGCCGGTATCGCGGCGTTTGTGGGAATCAGTTACTACGGCGCGGCGGCGTGCGCGGATGCCAGCGGGTATGAGTTGTATGTGATCGCGTCGGCGGTGGTGGGCGGGGCGAGTTTAAGCGGCGGCAAGGGCAGCGCGATCAACGCGATGTTGGGAGCGTTGCTGATCGTGTTGATCCGCCAATCCATCACCACGTTGCGGCTTGACCAGAATTACGAATGGATCATCATTGGCATCGCCATCATCGTGGCGGTGGTGTTGGATCAGTTGAACCAGCGATTGACCGCTCGACGGTTGGCTGCCGGATGATGGTCACAACCAAATCGGGAGGAATCATGAATAAGAAAACACTGTGGAAGCTGTTGTTCGTATCGTGTGTGGCGGCCTTGTTCGTGACCGGCAGCGAGGGCGCGGAGAAGAAGTCGTACAAGATCGCGTTGATCGCCAAGAGTTCCACCAACCCGGTGTTCTTGTCGTCCAAGACCGGCGCGGAAGCCGCCGCCAAAGATCTATCCGCCAAACTCGACATCACCATCGTTATCAACTGGCTGACTCCGCCCACCGAGGACGGACAGGTGCAGGCGCAACGCATCGCGCAAGCAGTCAACGAAGGCGCGGATGCCATTTTGATTTCCTGCTCGGATGCCGCGAAGGTGACCGGCGCGATCAACGACGCCGTGGCGCGCGGCGTGCCGGTGATGACCTTCGACAGCGATGCGCCGCAGTCCAAACGGTTCGCGTTCTATGGCGTGGACGACATCGAGACCGGCAACTTGGTCATGTCCGAACTGGCCCAGCAAATGAACGGCAAAGGACACGTGGCGATTCTGGCCGGCAACCAGAACGCGCCTAATCTTCAGAACCGCGCCAAGGGTGTGCGGCTCGAAGCCGAGAAACACTCCGGCATCAACGTTGTCGGCACGTTTTACCACGTCGAGACACCGCAAGACGCGGCGGCCAAGATGCTGGAAGTGATGAAAGCGTATCCCGAAGTGGACGGCTGGGCATTGATCGGCGGCTGGCCGTTGTTCACGAAGACGCTTCTCACCGACCTCGACCCGGCCAAAGTGAAGGTGGTCTCGGTGGACGCCTTGCCGGCCGAGTTGCCGTATGTGGAAAAGGGAATCGCGCCGGTATTGTTGGCGCAGCCGACGTATCTTTGGGGCTATGTCAGCGTGGAGAAAATCATCGAGAAGATTCATTTGAAGAAGGACGTGCCTGTGATGAACAAGATGAATCTCGTTCGGGTGAGTAAAGAGAATCTCGGTTCATGGGCGCGACAACTCAGAGCGTGGGGATTTGAAGACGTGCCACAAGAGTATTTGAAGCTGCCCTGATCGTCAGCCGTTAAAGGTTTCCCGCCGTTTGGAACATTACCGGACTCGCGGTGTCAGATTTCCTGCCATGCGCTCCATTCTCTGCGTTCTGCTGCTCGGACTCCTGACCACCGGCCGTGCTGATGACGGCGACGACACGTTGCGCGCGTGGCTGACCAAATCCGAACTGGTTGTCGCCGGCCAGATCGTGTCCGAGCCTATCGGCATCACCCACGAGACCGGCGTGCCGAACTACCTCTGTGACTTCAAGGTCGCCGACGTGCTCAAGGGCGACGCCACCCTGGCCGGCACAACCATCGCGGTGAACATCGTCCGCTTCGAGCTGGCGGAGAAGGACAAGTCGCCGCTCGTGAAGAAGGATGCGGAGTGCATCCTGTTCCTGAAGAACGTCAGCCCCGACAAACCAGTCTGGCGCACCGCCGACATGTGGTTTGGCCTCCAGCCGGCCAGTCCGTGGCTGGCGCGGTCGTTGAAGAGACTCGACGCGGAGGTGAGGCCGTTCGACATCCGTTGCCAACGCGCCGAGGACATCATCGTGGCCGGCAAGGAGGACTTTGGCCAAGTGTTGACCGTCACCAGCCCGCGCGGCATTGGCCGGGCAACGATCACGTTGCGGGCCGATGCGTGGCCGAATCCGTTGAAGTTGCGATTCAAGCTCAAAGGATTGGAGGGGCTGACCGTGGATACCGGCAAGGGGGAGGCGTTGACGGTGGGGCACCGGGATGCCGAGGTGAAGAAGACGGATGACGGCTTCGAGTTTGTGGTGCCACGGGACCGGTTGGGCGAGGATGTAAAGACGTTGACGATCCAGTGGATTGATTTCTACCGATAGAAGGCCGATGAAACTGATTCTTGCGATTCTACTACTCCCGTTTGCGGCTTTCGCTTCCGAAGAGGAATTTCTGCCGTGGCGGGAAGTCCGGATCGTCTGTGCCGAACGGGCGGACACCGGCAAGGTGGAGTTAATCGCGGTCACCGGCACCAACGGATATCGGCAAGTCGAGATCGTGGTGTTCGGCAAGAAACACGCGCTGACGGCGGCGGACTTGGCGAAGTTGCGCGGGTTTCCGCTGCGCGACTTGAAGCTGACGCACGAGGCCGGCTACGAAGAACTCGGTGGGCACATGGTACATCTGCGGCTGACGCGGGTGTGGTATGAGGCCGGGCAGTTGTTGGAGGAAACATTGGTGGTCTCGGTAAGCAAAGTGAAAGGTCTGGCGCTGAATGAACCCCGCCGGCGGGTGTTGCAGGAACGGAGCAATCCCTGAAACGGTCACTTCACCCACTCTTGGCGGTTGCCGGTGTGTTCGTCGGCGGGGCAGCGACGTGGTACCTGCTGGGGGTTTACGACGGGATCATCAAACACACGCCGCCCTGCGCGCCGGTTCGGGGCGTCACCGTCGCCAGCGTTTGCGCGATGACGTTACTTGGCGCGGCACTTGGTATCGCGGGATGGCGCGGCGCGAACGGGCGCAACGTCTGGGTGCTGGTAGCGGTGGTCGCGATCCTAGTGAACGTCGGCGCGTTGTCGGTCTGGGGTTACTGGCTGAGCGCGGAAACGCTCCTGCCGTACGAGAAGTGGTGCGCCAAAGTCGGTATGTCCTAATGAAAAACCACGCAACACATGAAATCTGAGGCCAAGTTGTTGTTGAAAATCGGGTTGGGCGTGTTCGCACTGGCCGTGCTGGCCGGCAGCAGCGGATATTTCTGGAAGCGATCCCGCGTCCACCAGCCGTGGGGGGTCAGGGCGCTCCAGCAGATTGACTTCGACCGTGCCACGCCGATCCCTCCCGAACTGCTCGCCCACAACCCGCTCCGCCGCGCCGCCGGTCTGCGCGAGTTGCCGGCCACGGCATTGGTCGCGCCCAGCAAACTGATCATCCGTGACGGGCCGGTATTTACCATCGTGCTCGATGCGCAACGCCAGCCGGTGCTGGTCATCTCTAAAGGTGGCGGGCACCGCTTTGAGCCGGCTTGGACGGAGTACGAAGTCCGCAACGGCGCGCTCACCGGATCGAGCGCGACATGGCGGGGCACGCCGCCGCAGTTGTTTGAAACCGCCGCTTACCGGCAGAACAAGCGCGAGGGGCTGACGGTCTATTACGGCAGCAACGGCACCGAGTTCGCCCGGTGCGAGTACCGGGCCGACCAGCCGTGGAACGGGCGGCTGATCCAGCGGCAGGGATTCGCGCCGGTGTTGTGGGACGTGAGTTACCGGGACGGCCTACTGTCGGGCACGGAGATCCAGTTCGACGCCAACGGCGCGACCAACCGGCTGCGAACATTCCAAGCGGGCGTCGAGCATGGCGTCCAGCGGCAGTATCACCTCGGCGTGCTGCGGTCCGAGGAGTTGCTCGACAGCGGGCGGCGCGTCAGCCACCGGTCGTGGTATCCGAACGGCCAACTCGAATGTGACGAAACGTATGACGAACGTGGTCAACAACACAGCACACGCCGGCACTGGGACACCAACGGCGTCTTGCTCGCCACCGAAAGGTACGAGCATGGTCGCGAAATCCGGTAACCAAGAAGAGCGCCGGCAGCCTCGCGCACGCGAGCTGGTTGGCCTTTTCAGCGTCGGGCTGGCGCTGCTGCTACTCATCGCTGCGGGCTGTGTCCATCGGGGAACAACCCGCGCGAGATCGTCAGGGAACATCGAGCTTCCGTCGGTGGTCCGCTATCACTGCGCGGGATTCGGGGCCGCTGCGGCGGGCGACTACCTCACAGCGCCGGCTGACATGGATGCGTTCTTTGCGAGGGGAACCAACAGCGTCCCCGGTGCCACTGGGTCATTCCACTCGCCGGTGGCGACGGTGTTTCATCGTGGCCGGCAGTTCGACTTGGTCAGCCCCACGAAACCGGGGTTCGACCTTCTGGTGGTGGAAAAGGGACGGGTCCTCATGCTGATCCCCGACGGAGCATGCCAGTTGTCGTTCATCACTTACCCACCCGTGGAGCCGTCGGGGCGGTCGTCGCCGAGGGCGCGTTGGGAACAGGTCCTGCGGTTGCGCGAGACGGGCACGGCGGCTGACGTGCCGATGTTGACGAGCCTCCTGGCCACGCCGTCGCCCATTTATCCATATGCGGCGGCCCAGGCGTTGTTTTGCATCGGCACGCCCGCCGCCCATACGGCGCTGTCGAATCACTTGCTGCGGGCCTCGTTCCCGGTTGGACTGAGTGTTGAGTACACCGCGCAATGGAAGATGCCGGAACCACAGCGCAGCCGTTTCATTGAACAGTATCACCTGGTCAATCTCGCCGACGATCTGCGGGTGGAGGTCGGGACCGAACCGCCCGGCAAGGATCCGAACCGGCTTGTCTTCACCGTGTCCGTGCAGAACATCACTGCGAAACAGTTGCGGGTGCCGGAGCAACCGGCCTACCTGGGCGAACTGTTGTACTGGCGTGAGGCGTCGGGTCGCCATGCCGTGCGCACACGCACGGGGTGCGACAAGTTTTACCCGCCCGGTTTGCTGCGGTTGAAACCGGGGCAGACGCACACCTACCGGATCGAAGCGCGGCTCACCAAGAGCAACCCGCTCACGCTGGAGACCGAGGATCTGCGGTTTGAGTTGGGCCGACCGGGCGCGTTCCAAGTCTGGGCAGTGGTGGAACCTCCCCCCACGTACCAGATGCCCGCCCACACTTGGGAAAATCGGGCTGTCTCACCGGCAATCACGGTGGACCTGCCCCGTTCGAGGCATGCCGACAGCGAGGGAAACCAACGATGAACAAGTCCGACAACCGAGCAAAGATCGGGAAGTACGGTAAGTTCTGGCCGCTTCTCATCATGTGTGGTCTGGTCGGTCAGGTCGGCGCGACGACCAACGACTCGCCACTGTCCGCCGTGCTCGAATGGAGGACGAACACCACCGAAGTCGCCGGGTGGTTGGTCAACAACACGAAAGAACCACAGGCGTACAAGGGCGGGTTGGGCATGCGCACCAGCCGGCACGGCTGCACCTTGATGTTGAAATCCGCCGCCGGCAAAACGTGGTCAGCGGACGCGCCACCGCGGCCGGAGTTGCAGCACTACAAGGACATCGTCGTGCCGCCGGGCGAGAAAGTGTTGATTGGCCGGTGGGATCTGGCCGCGTTGCGTTACAGTGAAGGCAACCTCGTGCGCGGGGCCGGTCAGCTTGCGTTTGCCGATCTTCCCCTGCCGGCCAAGTACCAAGTCCAGTGGTGGGACGGCGTGTTCCAACTTGGCAACCCGCTGCGCTCGGCGCCGATTGAAATCGTCGTTGGTGCTCAGGAGACTACGACGAGTGTCGTTCGCCTCATCGTCGCGCTGGCCAGTGCCAACCAAGAAGAACGGGCGAAAGCCGCCGATGATTTGCGCCTCGTCTTGGGCCGTGACCCATCCGCCGCGCCGAACCGGCATGAGCGCGCCTTCTGGGAGGCGCGGCTCGCCAAGATCAGCCCCGGCATGTCGCAGGATGCGGTCATCAAACTGCTTTACCCGAACCATGCCTGGACTATTCCGTCTTACAAGGAGATGCGGGGCGCGTGGAGCGGACAGAGCGGGACCGCCACCTACCGGCTCGATGATTACTGGACTGCTACGATCTATTTCATCAAGCCCGAAAGTCCAGAAGTCAGTCTCGCGCCAGTTCTGAACGAGGAAGTCCGTTCAGTCTGGATTGCCCCACCAAAGGACTTCACCGGCTTGTGGACGACGTACTTCGTCAACGGCCAGAAAGCGTACGAAGGCCGGTATGAACACGGCAAGCAAGTGGGCACGTGGCGCTGGTGGGATGAGGCCGGCAAGCTAACCAGCGAGAAAACTTTTGCGGAGCCAACACCTTGAACTCAACTGTCTGTAGTTCCCGCTGCGCGTTGTTCGTTCTCCTAGCGGTGTATCTGGCCGGTCTGGGCTGGGGCCATGTGCGCCTGCCGTGGGCGGCGCTGTTGAGCCGGCGCGACCACCAACTGATCCGCGAGACCAAAACCTACCAGCGTCTCCTTCACGGTCAGTTCGAGGATGCCGGCCTCGTGGAGCTGGACAAGCTGCTGCACGAGCATCGGATCGGCGCATGGTGACGGCTTGGTGTAGCGGCGCTTGTGCCAAACGCCGAAGACGTTTCCGAACAGCTTAACGGCCTGCGCTTGACACAAGCGCAGCTACAGAAGCAAAGCCGCAACATTCAGAGATTGACGGAACCTTTCCCACAATCGAGTGTCATACCAATCATGAATACGATGAAGACCAAACGCACCTTGATAGTGAGCTTGATGATTCTCGCGGCCACAACCCTGACCTCACCGGCAGGGCCGAAAGACGGCAAGCACGAGCGCCAGTTGCTGTCGCGGCATGACACGGTGGCGGAGTTTGCCGGCACCCGCCAACACCGTTGCATGGGGCTGACCACGCTGTGCCCCGACCGCTGCGGCCACAGCGGCACGATGGCCATGTTCAAGATCCGGCACTACCTCGATTACCAGAAACCGGGCGAGTATGGCGACCCCCAGCAGGAAGAATACCTCGTGCTGGTCAGCGACAACACGGGCAAGACGAAGATTCCGCAAGCCACCGCCGACGCCATCCGCGCGCTTCAGCAAGGCGACCGGGTGCGGTTGATTTGGCAACATGATTACGTGACCGATGACAACGGTTCCTACCCGGTGCGAACGATCATCGGTCTGGAAAAACTCACCCCCGAGCAAGCTGACAAATTGATCGCCGACAGCAAAACGCAGTCGGCCAAGTGATCGTTGCGCCCCAAAAGGGCGTGATTGATCGCGCAACCGGGAAGATGATCTGCCAATGAGGACTCGCCGTTGGTGTAGCGGCGCTTGTGTCAAGCGCCGCAGACGTTTTCGCCAAACACAACGGTGTGCGTCAAGAGGCTGCGCTTGACACAAGTGCAGCTACAACATTTGCTGGTTGACGGAACCTCTTCCAAAATCGAGTGTCGTACCCGCCAACCATGAAACACTTCCTTTTACTCGCCGTCCTAGCCGCGGTCACAACCGCCCGCGCCGACTTGTGCCCGAAGTGCGCGGACCGGATGTACACCATGGACACCAAGCAATGTCCGTTGTGCCAGCAAGGCTGGACCGGCAGCGGCGCGTTTCAGATGTGCCAGGCGTGCAGCGCGAGGCTCGGCCAGTGCGAGCATTGCCGGGCTGCACTGGGCAAAGCGCCCGCCCCGGCCACTGCCGAAGCGAAACTGGCAGCCGCATGGGTGACGCATCTGTTGGCCGGCAGGGTCGAGGAAGTTATGGCGTTGTCCGCCGTGCCGTTTTCATGGGACCGCAAGGAAGTGGTGAAAACCGCCGACGACCTGCGAAAATTGTTCCAACAGGTCGC
>CAZEQV010000116.1:0-10189 GCA_964514435.1 uncultured Verrucomicrobiota bacterium | reverse complement strand
GTCTCTGACCGGCGCGCGGGACATGAGCACCATTGAAACGCCGCCGCACGACCGATTGCCGGTCGAAACCATCGTCGGCCCCTACGATGAACGCGTGATCAAACAGGCCATCCAGCGCGAACTCAACCGCGGCGGCCAGGTCTATTTCCTTCACAACCGCGTCCAAAGCATCGAAGGCGTGGCCGACCGTCTCCGCTTGCTGCTCGAAGATTTTCGCGTGGGCAGCCGGAAAGTCCGCATTGACGTGGGGCACGGCCAAATGAACGAGCACGAACTCGAAGCCGTCATGCATCGCTTCGTCAACGGTCTGACAGACATTCTGGTCTGCACCACCATCATCGAGAGCGGCCTGGACATTCCCAACGCCAACACCATCATCATGGACCGGGCCGACCGTTTTGGGTTGAGCGACCTGTACCAACTACGCGGCCGCGTGGGCCGCTACAAACACCAGGCGTACGCCTACATCCTGCTGCCCCGGCATCTTCAGCTCGTGGAAGCCGCCCGCAAACGCATCGGTGCCATCAAACAGTATTCTTCGCTCGGCAGCGGATTCAAAATCGCCATGCGCGATTTGGAGATCCGTGGCGCCGGCAACATCCTCGGCGCCGAACAAAGCGGTCACATCACCGCGATCGGGTTCGATTTGTACTGCCAGCTTCTCAAGGAAAGCGTGGCGCGGCTAAAGGGCGAAGCCATCAAACGCCGCCCCCCCGTCACGCTCCAACTTGATTTCCTCGCCACCGGCGACGCGGAAGGCTCCCGGGCGCGCATCCCCACCGGCTACATCAAGGAGAACCGGCTGCGCATCGCCGCCTACCGGCAGGTGGCCGGTTGCGCGGAACTCACTGACGTGGATGCGCTGCGCTCCGAACTGCGCGACCGGTTTGGTCCCCTGCCGGTGGCGGTTGATCTGTTGCTCCGCTGTGCCGAGATCCGGATTCTTGCCGGTGAGGCCAAAGTCGAAACCGTCGAAACTCGCGAGGGTAAAATCATGCTGAGTCAACACGGCCAACTGTTCCAGGTGAACGGCAAGTTCCCGCGCCTGACACGAGCGTTGCCAGAGGAACAACTCGAAGAGATTGCCCGGTTGCTCCGCAGCCTGCGTGTCAGCGCATGACATCACAACAATTGGCGCGAACGTGACCGCCGGGCGCGCCCTGCCGGCAGCTTCCACGGCATCGTTCGGGCTTGGTTGTGCGCGGGCCGATACAGCCGCTGCCCCGGCACCTTCTAGAAATACTTGTCCGTGCTATACACCTCCGCGTCCGCCTGCTGCTCCAAGGCCTCCAACTGAAGGTCAGCAAGCGGCAACGCCCTGCCCGCCGCGTTGCGTCCTTGATCCCGCGCACCACATCGCCCACGACCACCCCGGCCACCATCGCGTGGTCGCGTCGGATCAACTGTGCCACCTCGCTCAAGCCGGTTCGCTGTCGTTGAAGTAGTCCACCCACACCGAGTCATCAATCAGGACCACCCCGAGATGCCTGAAACTGGCAGATCACCGGTGCATAACCAAGGAGGCACGACTTGCGGGCCGCGCGAACAATCGCCGTCGCCGCGTGATCGTGGCACCGTCACGCGACGAATTGAAACCACAGTGCGCCAGCATCAGGAGGAAATCGGAGCAGTCCAGGCTTGCAACGCAGGCAGCGTTTTCTTGGGAAGGCGTTCCTTGTTCGTGCGGAGGCAATGGCGGACGCCAGACGCATCTCCAAAGAGCGTGCCTTCAAAGCCTCGTACGATTCGCGGCATATCGTACTGGCTGAGTACGCGAGATACTTGACTGACATCCGGCCGCGAGTCGTTGCAGAGAGCCTGTTTGAAAAATGCGGTAGCACAGGCGTCCCGGCCCGTATCGGAGTGCGAACCGGACCAACAGCACAGGTACGGAGGCCTATGCCAACCGCGAGTCGGATACTATTGGTGAGTCTAAAACGCGCTTGGCGAAATACACAAGTCGGGACAGTTGAAGCCGACCGCGATCATCACTGTCTCGACAATGGCGCGGCAGCGTGGGAGTTATTGGCGCGTTCATGATCCAGCGGTTTCTCATCTATCCGGTGCTCATCCTTGCCGCCATTCGGTTGGTGGTGTTGTGGCGCATGGGCGCCGGCTGGCACGCCCTCCAAATCTTGCAACTTTTCCTTGTCATGGCTGCAAGCGCCGCCGGTCTGTGGTTCTCGGGAACGGTCATCTGGCTCGTGGCCGCATGGACGCTCACCATACTGTTCATCGTGACGCCAAGGCTCCTCGCTGTCGCCGCCTCATCGGCCTACGCGCGTGGAAACTGGGCCAACAGCGCCCGCTGGTGGAACATTGTCTCATGGATCCATGGCGGCAATCTTGGCCGGATCCATCGCCGTTACGCCGACGCCCTCCGCGCGTTCGCTGCCGGTGACGCTCGGACAGCGGAAGCCATTTTGGAGGATGTTGCCGCCCGTCCGATGCCGGTCATGTGGCGTGGCGCGGCTCTGCTGTGGCGAATGTCCTTCATCCAGCTTCAACGCGATTGGGAACGCGCCGTCGCCTGTTACGAGTCTGTCGGCAACTGGGGCAACTGGGGTTTGGCTTTGCGGGCCCGGCTCCTGGCGGCGCGCGCCTACGCCGAAACGGGAAAAATGGACGCGGCGCTTCGCTGTCTGCAATTGGCAGCCATGTCACCCCAAGCGCCCGGGCAACTCGATGAGCTGGTTTGGAGAACACGCGTCGAGGTCGCCGCCATCGCCGGCGACGAACCCGAGTTGGAGCGTCTGCTGTCCGAAATCATGGACAGATTACCGGAAAAGACAGCCGGCATGTTTGGCTCGTATTGGCGCGGCCGGTGCGCTCTGGTGGCCGGTAAATTCGAGGAAGCCGAAAAACATTTCCGGCAAGCCCAGTTCGCCAATCGGACGGGTCAGACCTTCTGGGCCAACGCCATCACCGACTGTTTGAATCTCGCGCAAACCCGCCCCGCCCTCTTGTGTCATCGGGACCACCCATTTTACCTGCACGTCATGCAAGTCCTGCGGACATCGGACAGGCAGGCCGAACCGTGGCGGGCGTTGATGACAACCCGAAAGGTCGCGCCGGTCATGGCGGGTATGCTGGCGTTGCTCGCCGTGACCTATCTCACAGATTTTGTCTTCGCGCGGACTACCAATGCAGATCTCTGGAGGTTGGCCGGTAACACAGCGCAGACCGTTCATGGCGGCGAATGGTGGCGGGCTGTTTCGGCGCTGTTTCTTCACGCCAATCTGTTGCACCTGGCCCTAAACGGAGCCGGGTTGTGGATGTTCGGGGCGGCCATTGAGCGCGCCTGGGGCTGGCCGAGGATGCTGGTCGTATTTCTCGCCGCGGGCGTCGCCGGTAACGTCGCCAGCGCGTGGCATGCGCCGTACGATGTCGCCATCGGTGCCAGCGGCAGCGTCTTTGGGTTGATCGGGGCTTTCGCCGTAGCAGCGTACCGGCTCCGCGGCCAGGCGTACCGGCCCCTGCGCAACCATTTGCTGGCAATGCTGGCCGTCATTATCGCCCTGGATTTCACCATTGGCGGACTGGAACCGATGGTGGACAACGTGGCGCATGTGGGAGGATTCCTTGCCGGACTTGTTGCCGGGTGGTGGCTCGCACCGGGAGGCGAACGTTGGTTCCGGCAAAAGCATGGACACCCACCGGAGTGACTTCTATAGTCGGCACAGCATGAAGAAGTTCATCATCACCGCTGTTGCTCTCGCAGCCCTGGCCGGTGGCGTTTGGCTGTTGCTGAAGGGACCGGGACTTACCGGCGCCATCAAAGGAGGCCCGTCCGAGAAGACTGACACCAGTCCCGAACCCAAAGTCCAGCGGCGTTCTTTTGATGTGGTGGTGGAAGCTGTCGGTGAAATCACCCCGGCCAATCAGATTGCGGTCAAAGCCGAGGTCACCGGCCGCATCCAGTCCATCGAAGTCCGTGCCGGCCAATCCGTCCCGAAGGGAACCCTGCTGGTCGCGCTCGACGACACGGATCTGTTGACCGAGAAGTCATCGGCCGAAACGGACATTGCCGGCTCGCGTCTTCAGCTTGAAAAGGCGGAGCGGGATTTTCGCCGCAATCAGATCCTGTTTGAGAACCGCCTGATCTCGCAGGAGATGTTCGACAACTCGCGCACCGCGCGCGAGCAGGCCACCAACGATTTTGTTCGCGCCGAGAAAAAGCTCCAGCAGGTCGAAGACAAGCTGAAGAAGATCAAGATCCTCGCGCCCTTCGACGGAACGGTTCTGAATGTCGCCGTCAGCAAGGGGCAGGTTGTCTCCGGTGCGACCGGCGTGAATCAGGGGACCGAGCTCATGACGTTCGCTGATCTGGGTGAACTGGTGATTCGCGCGCACATCAATCAGGTGGAAGTCACCAAGCTGCAGACGGGTCAAGCGGTGGAGATTCGCGTGGATTCGCTGCCGGGCGAGAAGATGGAGGGCACCGTCATCCTCATCGCGCCGGTAGCCACGGTGAAAAACACCATCAAAGGGTTCGGCGTGGACGTGCTGGTGACCAAGGGGCATCCGCAGTTGCGCCCCGGCATGAACGCCAGCTTGCGCTTCCCCGTATCGCGCGCGGACAATGCGCTGACGGTGCCCATCACGTCGGTGTTCATCGAAGGAACGGATCGTGTCGTGTACGTGCGCCACGGCAGGGAAACCGAGCGTCGCGTCGTCAAAGTGGGCGCAAGCAACTTCCGGTATGCCGAGATTCTGGAGGGCGTGAGCGAGGGCGAGACACTCAGTTTGGAGCGTCCCGCGGGCGATTCCTCGCAACCCTCGAGGCGGCCGCGACGCCCTGTTTCTTGAACCCGGTGCCGTCATGCCGCTGATTTCACTTCGCAACATCACCAAGGTGTACCATCTCGGGGAAACCGAGGTGCGCGCGCTCGACGGCGTGGATGTGGACATCGAGGCCGGTGAGTTCATTGCCATCGTCGGACCTTCCGGCAGTGGCAAGTCCACGTTGATGCACATCCTCGGATGTTTGGACACACCCACGTCGGGCACGATGACGATTGACGGGATGACCGTGACCAGCGCCTCCGCGCCCGAATTGCCCGTCATCCGCAACAAGAAAATCGGGTTCGTCTTCCAGTCGTTCAACCTGCTCAACAAGCTCAACGTCCTGCAAAATGTGGAACTGCCACTGGTCTATTCTGGCGCTTCGTCATCCGAACGTTCCGCCCGCGCTATGGCCGCGCTCGAATCGGTGGGTCTGGCCGACCGGATGAAACACCGCCCGAACCAGCTCTCCGGTGGCCAATGTCAGCGTGTCGCCATTGCGCGCGCCCTGGTGAACAACCCCTCCATCATCCTGGCCGACGAACCCACCGGCAATCTCGACAGCCACACCGGCGAAGCGATTTTGGAGCTGTTCCGCCACTTGCACCGGCAAGGTCGCACGGTCGCGCTGGTGACGCATGACGCCGATATCGCGTCCATCACCAATCGCCGCATCGAGATTCGTGACGGCAAGGTTGTTTGATCAGCAAACGGCAGCTTGCCCGGTAGCCTTGAGCCAGGTCCGCGCCATCAACATGTGACCGGCGGGACTGGGGTGAACGCCGTCGCCGGCCCAGTATTCCGGCGGAGCGTGCCGGACGGCTTCATCAAACGCCGACTGGAACGGAACAAATACGGCGTCAAACTCACCGGCCAACCGTTTCACGATGGCGCGACGTTCGTTCATCTCCCCTATCCATTCATCTTTGACCACGCCGCATCGCAGGACAAACGGTTCGCATAGGACAAACCGTATCCGGGGATTGGCCTCGCGGGTTTCCTGGAGCAACGCCCGGTACATCCGCTCGTACTTCGCCACGGCCACGCCGGCGTTGCGATTGAAATGGTGCCACGTGTCGTTCACGCCGATCAGGATGCTGATGACCGACGGCTGAAGATTCAACGCGTCCTCACGCCACCGGGCATACAAATCCACGATCCGATTGCCGGAAATCCCGCGATTGAACACCCTCACATTGTCAGCGGGCCGGCTCGCCAACACGGCGGACGCCGCAATCATGGCGTAGCCGCGCCCCAACCCATGAGAATCATTGGCGCCGGCAACGTCACGTCCCCGGCCGCCATCGGTGATGGAATCGCCTTGAAACAAAATGGTGTCGTTCGGTTGGATCATCATTGGCTCCTTGTTGAAGCCGATGCCTATGCCAAGTCTCCACATGGGCGTCAAGCACGCGAACGCCATCAATCGGCGCCGGCTAGGAAGCCAGAAGCCGCCAGATCAAGGCCACGCTGCCGCAGATGAGAATGCCAAAACCAATCGGCAGGAACGTTGCCAGCGCGGTCCATTTCAGGCTCTTGGTCTCCTTCCAGATGGTGAAGATCGTGGTGGAACAGGGATTATGACAGAGGCTGAACAACATCAGGCAGACAGCGGTTAACGTGGTCCACCCACCGGTCTGCAGCAATTTGAGAAGCGACGCGTCATCGGTTTCGAACATTACACCGGCCCCCGATTCGCCGACGCCAGTCATGCCGGTCGTCAACACCGTCAGCATCAGGATGGTCGGGATGACGATTTCGTTGGCTGGAATCGCGATCACGTAGGCGAGCAGGATGACGCCGTTGAGACCCAGCAAGACGCCAACGGGGTTGAGCGATTGCACCGCCCAGTGCGCGAGGGATGTGCCGCCGACTTGGACGTTCGAAACGAGCCAGATCGCCGCGCCCGCCGGCAAGGCAAACAGAATGGCCCGCCCCAAAACGAAAATGGTGCGGTCAATCAGCGAGGTGTAAAGCGTGCGCAAAATGCGCGGGGGCCGGTACGGAGGAAGTTCGAGACTGAACGTGGATGCTTCGCCCTTGAGCACCGTGCCGGTCAACAACCAAGCGGAAAGAAACGTCAGCAGCACCCCGAGCAAGGCCACACTGAGGACAGCCAACGCGGCCGTGGCGCCTGCCCACGGCGCGGGTGCCAGCGCCCCGAGGAAAACGGTCGCGATGAGAATCTGCGTCGGCCAGCGACCATTGCACAGGGCGAAATTGTTGGTGATGATCGCTATGAGACGTTCGCGGGGCGAGTCAATGATGCGGGTGGCGATCACACCGGCGGCGTTACAGCCGAAGCCCATGGTGGTGGTCAGCGCTTGTTTGCCGTGCGCACCGGCTTTGCGGAACAGGTTGTCGAGGTTGAAGGCCACGCGGGGGAGGTAGCCGAAGTCCTCCAAGACCGTGAACATCGGAAAGAAGATCGCCATGGGAGGCAACATGACGCTGACCACCCAGGCGGTGGTCAGATACATGCCGTCAATCAACAGGCCGCTGAGCCACGAAGGACATCCGAACGCGTTGGCCGCCGCCAGCAGAAAGGCGTGCCCTTTCCCGACGAGCAGGTCGGCAAGCAACGAAGAGGGCACATTAGCGCCGAGAATGGTCAGCCAAATCGCGAAGGCAAACAAGCCGATCATGACCGGCACGCCTGTCCACCGGCTCGTCAGCAGCCAGTCCAATCGCCGTTCCCACGGCAAGCGCGCGGACTGGCCGGTCTGGTTGACGTTGCGCCCCGCGATGCGGGCGGCTTCGCCGTAAATCTGTTCGACCCATTTGTCGCGGGCATTTTGCGGCACCTGCCAGCGCAGTTTTTCCGCCGTCTGCAGAATCTCTTGAACGGAGTGGTTCATGATTGCGTCGGGGTCAGTTCTGTCGCTCCATGATCGGCGGCCAGTTGACCCAGCTCGCCGTTTTGGAGCGCGTTGACGATCCGCGGATCGCCCTCGAGCAGTCGCAATGCGATCCAGGGCGATTGGCGGACATTGGGAAAAGTTTGGGCCAGCATCTCCGAGAGTTTTCGCACAGCCCCGCGCAAGCCGGGCACCCCGTACTGCAGCCGGTAGGGTTGGCAAACCGTCGCGCCGCTGGCCACACCCATCATTGCCGCGAGCAATTGGGGAATACCTTCGCCTTGCCGCGCCGCCGCCGGCACGACCGGCACGCCAAGGTCGCGGGCCAATCCCCGGCCATCCACGGTCAGTCCGTGCGCCGCGGCTTCATCAATGAGATTCACGCAAACCACGACCTTCTTCGTGATCTGCAAAACTTGCAGCACCAGGTTGAGATTTCGTTCGAGCCGGGTGGCGTCCGCGACCACCACGGTCACGTCGGGCTGACCAAACAGGATGAAATCGCGCGCGACCTCCTCATCCTGCGAAGCCGACAGCAACGAGTAGGTTCCGGGCAGGTCAACAAGTTTGAAGTTCTTTCCTTGATACGAGAACCCGCCTTCAGCGCGCGCGATCGTCTTGCCGGGCCAGTTGCCGGTATGTTGCCGCAAGCCGGTCAACGCGTTGAAGAGAGTGCTCTTGCCCGTGTTCGGATTGCCGGCCAATGCGACAACATAATCCCACCGGTCCATGCGGATGCCGAGGCGTTCCAAAGCACCACTGTTCGTGGGGGCGCAGTCGTGACAACCAGTGGGTGGGCAAGGTTGACTCATGTCAGGTCTTTCGAATCAGGACGCGGTCCGCTTGTTCCCGGCGCAACGCGATGGAGGCGCCGCGAATCCGGTACGCGATGGGGTTTTTAGCCGGGCTGACCAGATCAATTTCCACAACGGTTCCCGGTACGACTCCCAAATCGAGCAACCGGTTGCGTTCGGGGCCGCGGCACGAGGGCGAGAGCCCGACCACGGCGGCTTTTTCGCCGGGCTGAAGCGCCGACAGGCGTTCCACCGATGAATCGAAGTGTTCGGTGGACGGCAGTTCGGCGACCATGACGTGGCTGGCAGCCAGACGGGAAAGATCAGAGACACGACCCTCTGCGGAAATGCGCACCGTCTGGGAGTCGGATTTCTCAACACGAAGCCGGGTGCCACATGTAATTCCTGTTTGAATGACTTCCTGATACCCCGCCGGCGGTTCGTCCTCGACGTGGGTGACTTGCCCTTCCCAGCCACTCGGGCATTCCAACAACGGGAAACCGCGCGGCGGTGGCAATTCGCCGGACTTGGTGGGAATCGGATCGCCGTGCGGATCGAAACCGGGTTCGCCGAGTTGTTGGGAGATGCGTTCGAGTTTGGCCGAAGAGATTCTGTGCTCCATTCGCTCCGCGGCGTCGTGCCACTGCGCTTCGGGCATCCCGGTCCTCTCGGCGAGATACGTTTCGTAGAGCCGATGGGCGCGAATCACGTGGCGGGCATACTCGCGGCCCGAATCCGTTAACCGGTACGCGCCGTCACGGAGTACCGCGAGTTGCGAGCGTTCCAACTCGGCCAGCAACTGGGCGGCGGCATCCAGCGGCAACCCCAACGTCCCGCCGACGCTCTGCGGCGTGGCGGACTGCTGGCGGTATTCGCAATCGTGAAGGTGCTTCAGCGCATCCTCGATATGGATTCGGTCGCTCATTTCAAACTCAATACTTTGAGTGCTCAAACTAGATAATAAGATTCTTGAAATATGTCAATCACTTCGTTAGCCTCCTGCTCATGGCCACCCGCCCATCCAACCTGTCGCCCACCGTGGAAAACTATCTCAAGCATCTCTATTCCGAGTTGCAGGCGAGCGGAAAAACGCTGTTGCCAATGGGCCAGTTGGCGGTGGCGTTGCAGGTCACACCGGGAACCGCGACGACGATGGTGAAAGCGTTGGCCGACGCCGGCTGGGTGAAGTACGAGAAACGCGGCGGAGTGCGGTTGACGGCAGCAGGCGAACAACAGGCGTTGAATGTGATCCGTCGCCACCGGCTGGTGGAACTGTTCCTGGTCAAAACGCTGGGATTGGACTGGTCGGAGGTGCATGAGGAAGCGGAGAAGTTGGAGCACGCCGTTTCCGCGAAGGTTTTGGCGAAACTCGATGAACTGCTGGGATACCCGCAATACGACCCGCATGGCGACCCGATTCCGCGGGCGACCGGCAAGGTGGAGATCCCGCAACTAAAGAGCCTGATGGAATGTGAGCTGGGAGTGCCGTTGCGGGTGGTTCGGGTGATGGGACAAGATGCCGGCTTTCTGCAAACGTTGCGGAAACTCGGCTTGGTTCCCGGCGCCACCATCATTGTGCCGTCCCGCGAGGAGTTCACCGACGCTGTCACTGTTCGACCCACCGGCAAGACGGGCAGTTCCTTGGGAGCCAGCGCCGCGGCGAAGATCCTGGTGCAACCCGTCTGAGCTACAACGATTCCGTTGAAGCATCTGTTGGTAGGGCGCGGACGCTGTCCGCGCCGCTTCCTTTGA
>CAZEQV010000115.1:0-10204 GCA_964514435.1 uncultured Verrucomicrobiota bacterium | reverse complement strand
CCTGAACCGGTCATGTCCGCCAAAACCAAGACACAGCGCGATTTTGTCGCCCACCACGTCCGCACAATTCCGCGTTCGGGAATCCGCGACTTCTTCGATGTGGTGCAGTCCATGGACAACGTCGTTTCACTCGGCGTGGGCGAACCCGGATTCGTCACGCCCTGGCATATCCGGGAAGCAGCCATTTACTCGTTGGAGCGCGGTCAAACCGGTTACACGTCGAACTTTGGCCTGCTGAAATTGCGTCGTTCCATCAGCCGGTACGTGCGCGAGAATTTCGGTGTCGAGTACGATCCCAATGGCGAGATTCTCGTTACCGTGGGGGTAAGCGAGGCGCTGGATATCGCGCTGCGGGCGATCATCAATCCCGGCGACGAAGTCCTGTATCACGAGCCTTGTTATGTTTCGTATCACCCCAGTGTTCAGTTGGCGCATGGCGTGGCGCGGGCCATACAAACGCGGGCCGAGGACAGTTTCACGTTGCGAGCGGAGGATGTGGCCGCGGCGATCACACCACGAACCAAGGCGTTGATGTTGAACTTCCCCACCAACCCCACCGGCGCGACGTTGCAGGGCGAGGAATTGGAGAAACTGGCGCGCGTTTGCGTGGACAACGATCTGTTGGTGTTGACGGACGAGATTTACAGTGAGCTGACGTATGCGGGCGGGCATCGTTCGATCGCATCGTTGCCGGGCATGCGCGAACGCACCATTTTCCTGCACGGATTCTCGAAGGCGTTTGCGATGACCGGTTTCCGCATCGGCTACGCTTGCGCACCGGCCGCGTTGACGGAAGCGATGCTGCGGGTTCACCAGTATTCGATGTTGTGCGCTTCGATCACCGGGCAACAGGCGGCATTGGAAGCGTTGGAGCACGGCAAAGATGACATGCTGGCCATGCGCGAACAGTACCGGCTGCGGCGCAACTTCATCGTCAAGTCGCTCAACGAAATCGGCCTGAAGTGCCACGTGCCGCAAGGCGCGTTTTACGCATTTCCCTCAATCAAGGATACCGGGCTGTCTTCGCGTGAGTTTGCTGTGCAATTGCTGGAACAGCACCGGGTGGCTTGCGTGCCCGGCAACGCGTTTGGCGCCGGTGGCGAAGGATTCCTGCGCGCCAGTTACTGTGCAAGCATGACCGACCTCGAGAAGGCCGTGGAGCGAATCGCCAAGTTCGTGAAGTCGCTCTGAACGATTGGCCGGTGCGCCTTTTTCCGTTGCGCCGCCCCCACCCGACCGCTATTTTGCACGCGCTTTGAAACCAAATACACAATTGAACATCGGTCTCATCGGTGCCGGCATCGTAGGGGGCGGCGTCGTGAAGAATCTCACGCGTAATTCGGACTTGATTGCCATGCGGCTCGGGGTCCGTCTCAATCTGAAATGGATTTGTGACAAGGCGGCCGACCGGCTAACGGGGTTACCGGTCGCAGATAAGGTCAAGACTGACGATGCGCAGAAAGTTCTCGCTGATCCGGATGTGCCGGTCATTGTGGAATTGGTCGGCGGCACCGGCTTTGCCAAATCGCTGATTCTGGATGCGTTGAAACGGGGCAAGACCGTGGTCACCGCCAACAAGGCGTTGCTGGCTCATGACGGCGAAGAGATTTTCCAAGCCGCCGCGGACTATGGCGGGAACATTCACTACGAAGCCAGCGTTTGCGGGGGCATTCCCATCATCAAATCGCTCCGGGAAGGTTTTGTGGCCAACCGCTTCCCACTCATTTACGGAATCGTCAACGGCACCTGCAACTACATCCTGTCGCGGATGACGGCGGAAGGGCTGGATTTTGCGGAGGCGTTGCAGCAGGCGCAACAGGGCGGGTACGCCGAAGCGGACCCGTCATTGGACATTGACGGTGGAGATTCGGCGCACAAGGCCACCATTTTGGCTTCCCTGGCTCATGGTTTTTGGACGGGCTTCGACAATACGCACGTGGAAGGCATCCGCAAGATTTCCAAGGCTGACATTCAGATAGCCGGTGAGCTTGGATACACGATCAAACTGCTGGCCATCATCAAGGCCGATCCCGAAGATGTCACTCGACCGGTGCAGGTTCGCGTGCATCCGACGTTGATTCCGCACAAACACGTTCTGGCCAGTGTGAGCGGTGTTTTCAACGGCGTGGTGGTGCGAGGCGATGTGGTAGGCGACACGATGTTCTACGGTCGCGGAGCCGGTGCCGATGCGACGTCGAGCGCGGTGATTTCCGATTTGGCGGATGCGGCTTTGAACTTGCAATGCGGCAGCAAGCAGCGGGTGCCGGGTTTTGTCGCGCACCGCAAAGGCGGCAGCGTGATGAAGATCGATGATGTGGAATCTCGTTACTATCTGCGGTTGACCGTGGAGGACCGGTCGGGCGTGGTGGCCAAGGTTTCGAAGGTTTTGGGCGATCTCGACATCAGCATCGCCTCGTTCTTGCAGCACGAGGCACCCGAACCGAAACCCGGCCGGACCGCACCGGAACAGAACCAAGTACAATTGATCATGATGTTGCACACCGCGCGCGACCGGGATGTGCGAAAGGCCGTGGCCGCGATTGACAAGTTGAGTGTCGTCAAGGCGCCGACCATGGTCATTCGGGTGGAAAGTTTTGATTAGCTGGTTTTCGGAAATTGGAGATGAAATGGCACTGATCGTTCAAAAATATGGCGGGACATCGGTCGGCAATCCCGAGCGGATCAAGAATGTCGCGCAGAGAGTTTTGGAAACACAACAACAAGGCAACCGTGTCATCGCCGTAGTTTCCGCCATGAGCGGAGTGACGGATTCGCTCATCAAGCTGGCTCGGGAAGTTCATCCGGAGCCGAACGAACGCGAAATGGATGTGTTGCTCGCCACCGGCGAGCAAACCACGATTGCATTGCTGGCCATGGCGCTGCATGGATTGGGCGCGAAAGCCGTGTCGCTGACCGGGGCGCAGGCCGGTATCGTGACCGATGGACTTCACACCAAGGCCAAGATCGCCAACATCACGCCCAAGTCGGTGCATGAGCTTCTCGACAAGGGCAATATCGTGATCATTGCCGGGTTTCAGGGAATATCTCCCGACGGTCACATCACCACGCTGGGACGGGGGGGTAGCGATTTAAGCGCGATTGCCATCGCGGCTGCCGTGAAAGCTGATTTGTGCCAGATTTACACCGATGTGGACGGGGTCTATACGTCCGACCCGCGCATCGTCAAGAATGCCCGGAAGATGGAGGAGATTTCTTACGACGAAATGCTCGAGCTGGCCGCGTTGGGCTCAAAAGTCATGCAAGCCCGGTCGGTGGAATTTGCCAAGAAATTTGGCGTCGTGTTCGAAGTGCGCAGCAGTTTCAACAACAACCCAGGAACAATCGTGAAAGCAGAAACAGCCAAAATGGAAGACGTGGTCATCCGCGGCGTGGCCGTGGACAAGAGCCAGGCCAAAGTCACAGTCGCCGGTGTACCGGACAAACCCGGCGTGGCCGCCCGCATTTTCAAGTCAATCGCCGATGCCAACATCAACATTGATGTCATTGTGCAGAACGTCAGCGAAAAGGGGTTCACGGACATTTCGTTCACGGTGGCTTCGACCGAAGCGACCAAGGCCGCCAAGGTCCTGCAGCCGGTCGCCAAGGAAGTGGGCGCCCGCGCCGTGACCCAAGCCGCCGACATCGCCAAGCTCTCCATCGTTGGCATCGGGATGCGTTCACATTCCGGCGTGGCCGCCAAACTGTTCGAAGCCCTCGCCAGCAGCGGCATCAACATCGAGATGATCTCCACCAGCGAAATCAAAGTGTCCGTCATTATCGCGCTCAAGGACGCCGACAAAGCCGCACAGGTCGTCCACGACGCGTTCCAGTTGGCCGGATAGAAAAATTCACATGACAAGCGCCGGTTTGTGCGCATATTACGCCCATTGAGAGGCCAAGTGGGCCGTCGCAGATGGGAGATCGCACTATGAAAACACCACACACTGCTGGAAAACTGTTTGCGGCACACGCCATCGCCGGAATGGTATTCATCGGGGTTGTCTTCGAGGGAATTGCGTCTGAGACGAGCGCCACGCCGCGCATCAAAAACTACTGCGATCCCGTCTGCGAACTGAAGACGCAAGATTCCGCGTTCACGCTGCTAGTGGAAGCCTACCGGATGTTCCAAAGCCGGCAGATTGAGGAGGACTATCAGATGCGCCTGCAAAAAGCGGCCGGGTTGGCCCCCTCCACCGAAACCGTCGTGCTCGATGCGGACATGAAGAGTGTCAAAATCCTCCGCGAATGGGTCAAGCAACTGGCCACCAAAGAACGCGACCTGCGCATGGAGAAACTTCAGGTGCAAGTGTACAATTATGGAGTCGCTTACAACTGTGTCCGCAAAGCCGACGAACAGCGAATCGGCGTCAAGGTGCCCAACCCAGAATCACCCAAGATCGCCCAAGAGGAATTGAAGCGCTTCAAATTGATCGCTGTGGGCGGTGTCGCCAGCGGACGAATCATGCAGGTGGAAGCCATACCGGCCAGCGTGCTGTTCCTGGACGAACCCGCCCTTCCCTTGCCGCCCAACTTGTTGCTTGATCCGTGTGAGTGACCTACCGGCAGCGAAGCACTCTCTTCCAGTGGGCGATACGATCCCGCACATTGGCGGGTGAAGGCGCGCCCGCAGCCCGCCGGGCAGCCAAAGCACGCTTCAGATCAAAAACCTTGCCGGCTGCGGCTCCGTATTTCCTCGCTGCAAGCTCGAGCACTGCAATGCCGGTGCGTTCGGATTCCGCCACCAGCACCCCCACCGCATGATGAGCTTGGCGGAACGCAATGCCTTTTCTCACCAGAAAATCCGCCAAGTCTGTCGCCAACAATAACGGGTCAGCCGCTGCTGCCTCACAACGCTGCCGGTTGACACGGGTGTGCCTCAACATGTCCGCCATCACTCGCAGCGAGTTCTCCAATGTATCCGCGCTGTCGAACAATGGCTCTTTGTCCTCCTGCATGTCGCGGTTGTAGGTCAACGGCAGCCCTTTCAACATCGTCAGCACCGACACCAGATTTCCATAGAGTCGCCCCGTCTTGCCGCGCACCAATTCGCAGATGTCGGGATTCTTCTTTTGGGGCATCAGCGATGAGCCGGTTGTGTACGCGTCGCCAATTCTCACGAACCCGAACTCGGCGCTCGACCACAGGATCAAATCCTCAGCCAACCGGGAAAGGTGCATTCCACATATCGCCGCCGCTGCGAGAAACTCGACCACAAAATCTCGGTCGCTGACCGCGTCCATGGAGTTCTGCGTGACGCCGCGAAAGTGCAGTTGTTTGGCCACGAATTCGCGGTCCAGTCTCAGCGTCGTTCCGGCAATGGCGCCGCTGCCAAGCGGACACTGCTGCAAAGCGCCACCGCAAACCCTCCCGAATCGAAACAGGTCACGGTCGGTCATTTCCACGTACGCCAAAAGATGATGAGCGACCGATACCGGCTGCGCCCGCTGAAGATGCGTGTATCCCGGCATCACCACATCGGCATTCTTGTCAGCCAACCCCACCAACGCGCGCTGCAAATCCTGCAATCGAAACGTCAAGTCATTGGCCGTGGCCGCAACCCAAAGCCGCAGGTCCGTGGCCACCTGATCGTTTCGACTGCGCGCGGTGTGCAACTTGCGCCCCACCGGGCCGAGCGCCGCCTCGATGTTCATGTGAACGTCTTCGAGCGATTGACTCCACGCGAGTCGGCCGGCTTCGATCTTCCGCCGAATCGTCTGCAATCCCCGCGCAATCTTGGCCGCCTCGCTCTTGGTGAGGATTCCAACTTTCGCCAATCCCTTCGCGTGGGCGATGGACCCATCTATGTCCTGCCGGTAGAGTCGCCAGTCAAAGCTCACGCTTTCGGTGAACTTCTGCACGACTTCCGCAGGACTGTCGGCAAACCGGCCGCCCCAAGTGCGCTGCTTCGTGGCGGCCATCTATTGCATCCCTCCGCCCATCATTTGCTTCATTCCGCCCATCATCATTTCCTGCGCGCTGTCGTACTTCCTGTAATCCTGCGGCGGGACAAACAACGAGGCGTCCGGTTTCTCACGCTTCAAGTTCTTGAATACCGTGGTCACAAGTCCGTCTTTGCCCATCACTTCCGTCTTGATGGGAAAATCATCCAAGTCACTGGCCAACCAAACCGTCATCTCGGTTTTCTTGCCGTTGGCGGCCTCAGTGGTCACCAACTCCTTCCGGCAATCATGCCCCTCCACTTCTTCCCTGCCCAATTCCTTGCGGGTAATCACCGGCTCGGCTTTGTCTTTGTTGCCGGCATCCTTGGTTGTGGGCATGACGCAATAGGATTTCATTCCGGGATAGACCAAGTAGTTCACCTTCTCATCCGGACGCATGATCATGATCATCACAGTCATTCCCATCATGGCCATCTGACCCATCTGCTCTTCTTTCCCTTTGACGGCGCTCGTCCTTGTCATGTCCACAAGCGTTCGCAACATGCCATCCCGAACCGCATAATCCATCTCCGCTGTATGAACAACCTTGCCGTCCTTCTTGGCCAACTGCATGTGCGCCGTGGCCGTGAACGACTTCGTCTTGCCGAACAGACTCATCAATTCTTCCGCATTTGAGTCTTTAGTTCCGCCGCCAAACAAATCGGCTTGGGCCATCGCAGCGGCCAACACCACCCAGCAGGTTATCGTGGGAAACAACAGGCGAATGTTCTTCATAAACGCTCCTTTGAATTTACTGGCATCTTAACAGGACAATGTCGCCCTAACCATGAAAAAATAGTACGCTGCCGCCATGAAGATGAACTATTACCGGGCCGTGATGTTCGATCTCGACGGCACGCTCGCTGACACCTTGGCCGACCTGGCCAACGCCACCAGCATCGCCCTCACCTCTCTGGGATGTCCCACGCATCCAATACAAGCGTACCGGCACATGGTGGGCGATGGCGCGCACACGTTGTTGAAACGGACGTTACCGGCCGACAAGCAGGTGTTGGCACCGGAAGGCTTGCGGCTCATGCGCCAACACTATTCGGAACACTGCTTTGACTTGACCCGCTTGTATGCCGGCATCCCGGAGTTGATCCTCGATCTCCGTCAACGCGGACTCAAGCTGGCCGTGCTCTCCAACAAGCCCGACGATTTCACGCGCCAGATGGTGAACCGGTATTTTCCCGAACGTCCATTCGATATGGTGCGTGGCCAGTTGCCCGACGTGCCACTCAAACCCGATCCTACCGGTGCGCTCCAGATTGCCGGCGCGTTGAGCGTACCGGCTCCGCAGTGGCTTTACCTTGGCGACACCAACACTGACATGCGAACGGCGACCGCCGCCGGTATGTTTCCCGTCGGGGTGCTGTGGGGATTTCGCGACCGCACTGAACTCGAACAAGCAGGCGCACGCGCCCTCATTTCCCAACCGCATGAACTGTTGCCCCTCTTGGGCTAAGAGCGTTTCCGCCGAAGAACACCGGCCCGTGTTCGCAGCCGCAGCGCGTTGAGCCGGATGAACCCGGTGGCGTCGCTTTGGTCGTATGCGCCCTTGTCGGCTTCCATCGTGGCAACATAAGGATTGTACAGCGATACCTGACTCTTGCGACCGGCGGTAATGATGTTTCCCTTGTAGAGTTTCAGACGAGCGGTGCCGGTCACGTTCTTTTGCGATTCGGTCACGAGCGCCTGCAGGGCTTCGCGCTCCGGACTGTACCAGAAACCGTAGTACACCAACTCCGCGTACTTTGGAATCAACGAATCCCGCAAGTGCATGACTTCCCTGTCCATTGTCAAGGTTTCCACCTGCCGGTGGGCAAAATGAAGAATGGCGCCGCCGGGCGTCTCGTAGACGCCGCGGGATTTCATACCCACGAACCGGTTTTCCACAAGGTCAACCCGGCCAATCCCATGTTTCCCGCCAAGTTTGTTGAGGGTGCGCATCACATTGCCGGGCGAAAGCTTCTTTCCGTTCACGGCCACGCAGTTGCCCTTCACAAAATCCAGCGTGACATATTCGGGTCTGTTCGGCGCATCTTCGGGCGAAACACTGAGCTTGAACATATCTTTCGGAGGCTCAGCCCACGGGTCTTCAAGGATACCGGACTCGAACGAGATATGCAGAAGGTTGCGGTCCATTGAGTAAGGTTTCTTGGCCGACGCTTCCACTTTGATGCCATTGGACTGGCAGTAAGCCAGCATCTCCGAACGTCCCTTGAATGCCTCTTGATACTCTCTCATTCTCCAAGGCGCGAGGATCTTCAGATCGGGAGCGAGCGCGGCATACGTCAGTTCGAACCGGCATTGATCGTTGCCCTTACCGGTTGCGCCGTGCGCCACCGCGTCGGCCTTCTCCTTGCGGGCGAGTTCCACCTGCGCCTTGGCGATCAACGGACGCGCGATGGAAGTTCCTAGGAAGTACTGGTTCTCATAGATCGCACCCGCTTGAATCATCGGAAAGATGAAATCGCTGGCAAATTCTTCCACAAGATCCAGAGCGAAGTATTTGCTCGCGCCGGTAGCTTTCGCCTTCTTTTCGAGACCGCGAAGTTCCTCTTCCTGCCCGATGTCCGCGCAAAAAGCGATGATCTCGCACTGATACCGGTTCTTGAGCCAATGCAAAATGACCGAGGTATCCAACCCACCTGAATAAGCGACTACGATTTTCATGAGCGCGAGGTTGTAACACGCCAGAGAGAAAAATCACCAAAAAAGCGCCATCCAACTCCGCCCTCGGCCTTCGAAATGCGGTGTGCATTTTGTGGAATGATCATTCCACAAAGTGTCCATGGATGACGAATGGGGGGATTGGGGGTGATGGTGACTCTGGTAGTGGCAGCAATCGCCTTGATTTCGGTCATCGTTCTTCGTACTGGCCATCATAATCAGGTGCCACCCGTCACAGGTGAAGCACCGGCTGCTACTGCGTTGCTTGCAGGAGTTCCAATCCGGCACGGATCCGAAGGCCGCCGGCAGCACACTGTTTGTGAGGGAATTGGTTGTCGCCCCATCCCAGTTGGAACTGAGATTCCCCGCTGTGCTGGGAAGTCTTGCCGAGCGGACTAGTGTTCCAACATGCTTATGGCTGAGTGGCAGGTTCTCAAGAGCGATTTTCCCGGAACCGGGGACACATTGTGTCGGTTCTTGATCCGGCAGCCTGGGAGCAACCCAAACGGTTCTATGGGATTGTCGTCGAACCTTGAATAGTTGCGAAAAACCGTCAGCACCCGAACACCTGAGCATTTCCTAAAAATTGTTCTTGCTCGCCGGGGACTTCGTGATAATTTTCACATGCTTTTTCGCCAGCCTGTTGGCGATTTGCGAGTTATTCGATGAAATCGGGTCCAGAGTTTCGTAGTACGGGGCAGTTCATGGCTCTGGGCATCCAGATGGTCATCGTGACGCTGGTGGGTACCGCCATCGGTTACTGGTTGGATCAGAAAACAGGCAAGACACCGTTGTTCCTGTGCGTATTTTTCGTATTGGGCGCGCTGGGCGGAGTCGCGGCAGTCTGGCGCGCGCTGCACTCCGGTAACCAGCCTCCCCGGTAGTACTGGCCGTCAGATATTGATTTATGGAGCGAGCAGATTGGTTGGGGTTGGCAGTGGGAGTGGCCATCGGAGGCGTTTATGCGCTTTTGCAGGTTGTGGAATGGCGCATGGAAAAATCCCGAGGCGGCGGCGGTTTGAGCGGTATGTTCGTGGGTGCGACGGTGCGGTTGATCGTTGTCTTGCTCGCGATGTTGGCAGCCTTGCGGATGTTGGAAGTTAACAGATTTTGGTTGGTTGGCGGGTTGGCGGTCATGGTGGCCATACCCTTGGGTTGGCGGTTAAAGCGGTTGATGAGTAAAAGATAGTGGGATGCTATGGAAATTGATTTCAGCATTAGTCACAACGTGAAGATGGTCTGGGCGGCTGCGGCGGCAACGTTCGTGGTCATGTTCTTGGGCGCAAGAGCAATCAGCAAGTCGTTGGTCTGTGAAGGCAGGTTCGCCAACCTCATCGAAGCCATGGTGGACTTCGTCAGAACCAACATCGTGGACGAGTTTCTCGGTCACCACGGCAAGAAATGGTTTGGATTCTTCGCCTCGTTATTCTTCTTCCTCCTCTTTGCCAACCTGCTCGGAAAAATACCGGCACCCATCATGGGATCGCATGAACATCCGCATTTCACCATTGAATCGCCCACCGGCAACATCAACGTCACGGCGGCCTTGGCGATATTCGTATTCGTGGTGGCTCAAGTCGTGGGCATCG
>CAZEQV010000114.1:0-10243 GCA_964514435.1 uncultured Verrucomicrobiota bacterium | reverse complement strand
CGCACTCTGCGCATCGCCGGTCTGGACAAGGCCAAGCAAGGTATCACGTCACTGGATGAAATCCTCCGCGTAACCGGCGGTGAAAGCTGAGATTCCCGCGCTTCCCATACATGTTCCCGAAACCAAAATTGAGATTTTCGATCGTGCTGGAGCACTCCATCCAGCCATTTTCGATGCATGGCATGACCAGTGCTAAAGAAGGGGTTGCGAAACCAAACCGGAAATAAAATCATGAGACTACCATTTTTCCGCTCGAACAAGCCCAAGGCCGAAACGCCCGCCCCGACCCCGCCGCGTCCCGCACAACGCTTGATCAGCGTGCCCCAACGGCAAACGGCTGCCACGCTCCCATCACCTTCCCGCTCCTCCAGCACCACCGCCGCCGCACCGGTGCCCGTCTCCAAACCCGTGCCCACAGTGCGCCTGGTCGAAAGCCCCAATCCAACCCCACCGGCTCACCCCAAGGGCAATCAGTCCAACTCCAACGAAACCAAAGTGACCATCTCCGCCGGTTCCATTCTCACGCAACTCCCGCCCCAGGTCCTGACTCCCCATGCACACGCCCTGCTGGCAACCACCAAGATTTCCTTACCGGCAGCCAAGCTCATCCCCCAATTGATAACTGGCCGCATCACCGTTCCCCTATCCGACCTGCTTTCGCTCCTGCCCAGCGATGCGCTACGTTCCCCCCTGCCGGTCACAGCGAACTCTCAACCCATCACCCTTCCGCTTGCGGAAGTGGTCGCCGCATTGCCACCGGATGCCTTGGCCCCCGCCAATGAATCCTCATACAGCTTCGATGATCCCGAACTGGAAAACATCCCCGGCTTATTCGACGACAAGGCCGAGGAAGCCGCTGTCATGAAAGCCTCCGCCGCGCGAAAACAATCGGCTGCGGATTCCATCTCAAAATCGGAGCCGGCCCCCGAAGCCAGCGTCACATTCACCGTACGCGCCATTGTGGATTTGCTGCCTGACCGTGTGCTCACCCATCCCCGCGCCAAACTCTGGAACCACTGCAACCTCGATGCTCCCGTGTCGCTTTCACTGGCTTCGATTCTCCCGCAGTTGCCCACCGGACGCGTCCGCGTTTCGCTCAAATTCCTCACCAACGCGCTCCCCAACCAGATCATCAACACTTCCCTGCCGGATCTCGCGGAGGAGACCGTCTCGCTGCCGTTGGCCCAGATTGTCTCCCAACTCACTCCCGAAATGCTCGGAGTCGAAGCCACCCAGACATCCGTTGGGCTTGATGACCTCGACATACCCGATCCGTTCCAAGAAAAGTCGCCTGCTCCCGCGGCCTCGACAACCCCACCGACTCCTGTCGCCGCCAAACCGCCCGTTACCATCGAACCCGCGATCTCACTGGATGCCGACGCATTCAACGACGACTCGCTCAACATCTTCACCGAGAAGCCGGCGGAACCCGTCGCCGCCAGCGCACCGCAAGCCACACCAGCGCCCGCGCCCGAATCCGACCCAGTATTCGACGAGAATTTCAACATCTTCGCCGAAACAGAGCCTGTCCAACCAACCCCTGTCACCCACGATCAGCCCGACGCGCCCGTCGCCCTGTCTGCAACGCCAGCGCCCGAGCCGGTCGAGACAACCGTCGAGCCAACTACCCTACCGGCCGAACCCGCAAGTGTTCCCAAGCCGCCAGTGGCCGACGACGTCGCGTTCGCGCCGGTTTCCCCCGTCGAGACACCGGCCGAACCTGTTGTCGTGAACACCGCGCCCGAACCCGAAGTCTTGCCGGAACCCGTGACCACACCCGAGCCGGTCGTTCCTGCCGCCGCGACGCTGCCGCTCGAAGAACCGACATCCACGCCGGCCCCCGAAGCCTCCAGCCTGTGCGCGCCGGCCACTGAAACCTCCGCCGCCGAATCCACCGACGACGAAGACGAATCCTTCACCGTGCCGGCCCCCGAGCCGACCGCAGAAGAATCCGACCGCAAGTTCCTCGTCAACATCAACCGTTGCACCGCCGAAGATCTCCAACAGATCCCTGGAGTCGGCGCCGCGCTCGCGCGCCGCATCGTCGAGTACCGGAACCAAAATGGTCAGTTCAAGTCCATCGAAGAACTCCGCAACATCCCCGGCATCGGACGCAAAACATTCCGCGCCCTTGCCGGTGTCCAAGCGCGCCAACTCAACCGCTTGCTCGGTGTCCAACATGACCATGAACTGCCGCTGCAAGAGATCGTCCGTCTTACCCGCCAAATGTGCGGCGTCGAAGGTTGCATCCTCGCGATGGAAGACGGCTTGCTGCTTACCGGCGAATTGCCCGGCGACCTCGACAGCAACACGGTCAGCGTCTTTGCCCCGCAGTTGTTCAAAAAGGTGGGCCGGTACGTGCGCGAACTCCGCGTTGGCAATGCCCGCCGCATCACCATATTCACGGATGAACGCCCGCTTAGTATCTTCCATGCTGGCGAAGTTTATCTGATCATCGTCCACGACACTCGTCACTTCAGCAAGGCGTTGCTCCGCCGTTGCGAACGTATCAGCGAAGAAATCGCCCGCATGTGCCGTCAGCGGGCCACCGTCTAGGAGTCACATCATGTCCATCATCAACTACGCCAACAAAGAGATTCAGTTCAAAGTCGTCTATTACGGTCCCGCCCTCTGCGGCAAGACCTCCAACCTCATCCACATTCACGGACGTTCCATGGACAACAACCGCAGCGAGCTGGTTTCACTGGCCACCGCTGCGGACCGGACGCTCTTCTTCGACTTCCTGCCGTTGAACGCCGTGGTCATCAAGGGATTTAAGACCAAGTTTCAGTTGTACACCGTTCCTGGTCAGGTCATTTACAACGCCACCCGTCAGCTCGTGTTGCGCAGCGTGGACGGCATCGTGTTCGTGGCCGATTCGCAATGGGACAAAATGGAAGAAAACGTCGAGAGCTTCAAAAACCTGGAAGAAAACCTCCAACGACAAGGCACCAGCCTCGACAACGTGCCGTACGTCATCCAGTACAACAAACGCGACATGCCCAATCCCGCGCCGGTCCACTACCTCGAATACGCGCTCAACCGTCGCCGCGTTCGCATGCCCAGCTTCGAAGCCGTGGCCACCAATGGCCAGGGAGTGTTCACCACCCTCAACGCCATCTCCCGTCTGCTCCTCCAGAAGTTCGCCCGCGAAATGAACGAGGTCTCCAACAAACAACACTCGGCTCCGCCGCCCGCGCGCACCGCGCTCTCCGGCATCGCCGCCGCTTGGAACCGCCGCTGACCGATCAACCCCCAGAGGAAAAGGTCGCCCATGCACGCCCTTCCCGTCCTGACAATCGAATCAGCCAACGAACTCTTGGACGCACTCGCCGATTTTCTCGAAAAGTCCGAGGGCACTTGTTCCCTCGTGATTGACCGCGGAGGCACGATCCTCAGCCAACACGGCGACATACCCGAAACCACGGATATCAACGTCCTCGCCGCCCTCGCCGCCGGTGGCTTTGCCGCCAACCGCGAACTGGCGCTGCGCGTCGGTGAAAGCGATTTCAGCGCGCTCTACCAACAGGGCGAAAAGTCTCACGTCTTGATGACGGCCGTGGATGAAGACGTCCTTCTCGTCACCATCTTCGGCAAACAAACGACAGTGGGCTTGGTCCGTTTCTACGCCACCGCTGCTGCCAAAAACATTGCGGCGATCCTCACTGAAGCCCGCAAAGATCAGATTTCCGAACCCGTCTTCACCGCCGCCGACATCAGCGGCGCCCCCCGCAACGTCTTTCCCCGGTAATATCTTTTTCCCAACCGCCGTGAGCTTCCGGCGCGTGTGTTCCGGCTTTTTCAAGCCAATAGCGCCGGGTCCGATAGCAATCGACACCGGGAGTCAAAGGGATTAGGAACGTAGCCGGTCGGTCGCGCGTACCGCCACCGCCTCGACGAAGGGGAACACCATGACAGCAGGCAAACACTCGCTGGTCGCACTGATCTCGATTCTGGCAATCATCGGCTCGGTCACTACCATCTATCTTAACCGTCGAGGCACGAGGCTCGAAACCGATCTGAAACCGGCCGAGGCTGTCGACGAGGTCGTGGCTGAGGAAACCATCAAGCTGATGGCCGGACGGGACATGTTGTGGTGATGGCGTATGACTCGAAGTTGTCGGCCATGCAAGCCGCACTGAAACAGTTCGCCAAAGCACTCAAGAGATCACCCGGTTTGAAAATCATCGGGACGGAAGTGTTTCCCATGGCACCGGTTGACCCTATGCCCCCGACGGAGTGGTCGTATCAAGGCAACGATTCCTCGAACTGCTTCGCGCGTATCCAGACGCCACCATCGTCTCGTTTGTCGGAACGCCCATCTCACAGCCAGAAGACTTCGGAAAACTGCCGCAACCCATGCCACCGGTTTTGGCGGTGGTGACGTACGGTGTCCAGACCAGGGACCTGCTGCAACGCGGCATCATACAAGTGGCCATCGTGCCGCGGTTCACCACCCCGCAGAATCCGGATCGCGAGCCGACGATGCGGCGCGAATGGTTCGACAAATTCTACACGGTTGTCACCAAGACCAATGCCAGCGAATTGCCGCAGTGATGCGATTGAGCTTCGGCGCGAAAATGTCTCAGAGGATTGTCATGCACCAGATTGCACAGGGCGCACCGCTGGTTTTATAGGGCGGACACGCCTGTCGTTTAGACTGCCCGCCGTTCGTTGGCGTTCCGAACAATCGGCTTGGCGCGAGCCCTGGATGACAGGTATTTCAGTCTGGTTCCCAAACTCAGTTTGGGAATCCACTCGTCCCGCCAGCTCTGTTGCCCTGGAATCTTGGCGAAACGGAGTTTCGCCCGCGGTTACGTTCCAGAACGGAGTTTGCGAACGAGGAGAAGCTTGGCTCCAACCCTACCCCATCAAAACTTGCGGTGCGCTCGATTGCGCATCGCGGCGGTGTGACGTTTGGAACGTAGGGTCATCTTGAGGTACGCGGCGGCGCAGTTGACCACATTGTCGCTGAAATTGACTCCCACGTCGGTGTTTTCGATCACCGCATCGCGCACCCAACAATGCATCACCTTCCTCGTGTCCGGCCGTGTGCATGCACAATGCCCGATCCTCCTCCCACCTTACCGCCATCATTTTGCCGATCAATGGCCAGAAACTGCGCCCATAGTTCCGCCGATGTTTGCGCTTCAATCCGTGTGAAAATCATCGTGGCTCGCCATATGAGTCCGGCAAGCTTGGTATTCATCGGCGGTAGTGGCTGACCCAATTGAATTCGCCAGGCTCCCACGTTTGCGTGACTTGAATGGCTTCAGGAAGCAAAGCCTCTTGCTCTTCCACGCCCAACGGTGGCGGCTGTGATTTCACGATGCGGACCGTTTGCTCCAATTGCGGGAGGCTGTCGCAGCCGATGACGGCACTGTCAATGGGTTGATTCAAGCTGTATCGCAAGTATGGCTCGACCGAGCGCGTGTGTTTGACCCGACCGGCGCCAAACACTTTCATTCCCATCACCCCTATGCCGCGCTGCCGGGCAGCCGGTATGATGGTGTCGAAATAGCTATACCGGTACGCGATGTTGAACAACCCGACCGGCACCAAGATGACATCAAACGGATATTCCTTGATGATCCTCTCCAAGTTATGCCGGTACCAGTGACCAGAGACGCCGATATACCGAAGCTTGCCGGCTGCCCGGTATTCTTCCATAGCCCGCAATACTCCCTTGCCGCTGATCACCTGCCGGTAATCTTCGTCATCTTCCAAAGAATGCACGAACATCAAGTCCACGTAGTCCGTCCGCAATCTCTTCAGCGAGGCATCCATGTCGCGACGCGCCTCATCATAACCGCGTTTGGTTGTCTTGGTGCTGACGAACACCTTGTCGCGAATGTCCCGGAGCGCGATGCCCAGCCGCCGTTCGCTCTCGCCATTGGTGTAGATCACCGCTGTGTCAAAGGTGTTCACGCCCAGCTCGTAGGCGCGATGGATGAGGTTGACCGCCTCGGACTCCGTGCATTTGAGGTCCCATTTCACCCCTCCCAACGTCAACACACTCGCCTGCCAGCCGGTACGGCCCAGTTCACGCGTGGGCATCTGATTCTTGCTGTCCATATTTGGCTCATCTGGTTGCCGGCAGCGCGCCCAACAGTTTTCCCTCGTTTCGCAAGATCGCTGCCTCGATCTTGGGAACATATAACTGGGTCTCCAACGGCAACTGCAACGCAATTGCCTCGAATGTCTTGCTCCGCGATTTATCGAGCAGCCGGCGCACCCGCCCTTCCCCGCCGTTATACGCCGCCATCACCAACCGCCAATCACGAAACTTGCCGTACAAGTATCGGAGATATTCGGCCGCGGCGCGGGCGCTCTTGACCGGATCGAGCCGCTCGTCCTCCGGCTCCAGCGACAAACCCAGCAAGAAAGCCGTCTCGGGCATGATCTGGAACAGCCCGGCGGCACCGACACGGCTCTTGGCTTTCGGATTGAAACTCGATTCCACCTCGGCAATCCACACAAGCTGCGGCGGCACTCCCTGCGACAAAAACACCAACTTCAACTCGGCCACCAACGCCGCTCGCTTCGTCGCCAGGGGAAGCGGATTCGGAGCGAGTTTGAATTCCGGCACCATGGGCGGCACGGGCGGCGGCGGCGGCAACTCGAGTTTCGGTTGTGGAGCTTCAAACCGCCCCAGCCATCCATCCAGCGGCGACAAATCGAGTTCAAACTCCCGCGACAACTCCTCCTGCATGTCGCGTCCCCATTGCTTCAAATCCGATTCGGTGACGCCTATCACCTCCGACACAGCCTTCAGGTCGAGATTGGTCACCACCCGGATGTCCAATTCGCCAAACAAATCTTCCAGGGAAAATTCCTGCGCCCGCGCCGAAACCCCGGCGCACAGCAGTATCAACCACCATGTCCGACCAGTTCGCATTGGTCACGAGTCAATCCATCCGCCACCGACCACAACATCATCCTGATAGAACACCGCCGCTTGACCGGGTGTCACAGCGCGTTGAGCCGGCTCAACTTGCACCCGTGCCCGTCCGTCCGGCAATGCCTTCACGGTCGCGGCGCATCCTTTGTGGTTGTAACGAATCTTCACGGTCACACGCACCGGTTGCGTGGGCGAGTCCATGGACGACCACGTGCAATTGGCCACTTCGAATTCTGTGCGCATTAAATCTTCCGCTGGTCCCACGATCACACGGTTCGTGGACGGCTCGAGCCCCACCACATACAACGGACGCGGCTGGCCGCCCAAGTTCAAGCCTTCGCGCTGGCCAATGGTGAAGTACTGGATACCGGCATGGGTGCCGAGAACCTTGCCGGCACGGTTCACAATCTCACCGGGACGGTCTTTCACCCCGGCGCTCTCGCGCAAGAAACGCCCGTAATCCTTGTCGGGAACGAAGCAAATCTCCTGACTCTCCACCTTGTCCTTCGTCTTCAATCCCAACTCAGCGGCGATGACACGCGTTTCTTCCTTGTTGAGAGCGCCGAGCGGCATCAACGCCCGTTCCAGTTGATCTTGCCGGAGCGAGAACAGGAAATACGACTGGTCTTTGTGGACATCCACACCCTTGCGCAGACACCATCGGTCGCGTCGTTCCACCCGCGCATAGTGCCCGGTGGCGATCAATGACGCGCCCAGTTGGTCGGCCTTTCGCAACATGGTCCCAAACTTGATTCTCTCGTTGCATACCACGCACGGGTTCGGCGTTCGTCCCAGTTTGTACTCCGCGACAAAGTAATCAATCACGTCGCGCTGAAACGAATCAATCTCGTCCACCACGTAATGAGGAATGCCGATGCTGTGCGCGACCATCCGCGCATCGGTCACGGCTTGAGGACCGCAGCACTTGTCCTCCGCGCGGCTCATGCAGTGCTGTGGCCAATTACGAAACGTCAGCCCTACCACATCGTATCCTTGCTTCTTCAACAGATACGCTGTCACCGATGAATCCACGCCACCGGACATGCCCACACACACTCTTGTCCTTGAATGGCTCATGCCGACAGTTTTGCCCTCAATTCCGCCGCGCTGACCTGACCGGGCGCGACCGGTTGATCCAAATAGCCATAGGTCAAACAGGAACCCAACCGGGCAAACTCCTCGCGCGTACCGGCCGCGGCATCACCCATGGCGATGACACACAACGGCACCGGCCATCGCTCCTCAAGAAGTTGACGGAGACGGTCCACATCACCGGCCGAATGGGTCATCGTCGCAATTTTCACGACACAGGGCATGTGAAAGACGCAGGAGGAAACAATCCGCCGCAGATCATCCGAAGGTGGAGTCTTGAGAAAATCGTGATAGGAAACAACCAGCGCTTTGCCGGCTCCCCGCGCCGCCCGCGAAAGCTCCGGCAACAACGCGCTGCGATATTCCACATCAATCGCGTCGCCGTGCGGCATCGCCCGCAGAAACTCTCCGCGTCGGGCGGTTTCGTTGCCGGAAAAATCCCCGCCTTCCCTCGAGATTCGTATCGTCAACAACACAGGTACGCCCGGCTTGCCGGCTGCGGGAACCGTGACGCCGATTTTGTCGAGCCGCAATTCCACGATGTCGCAAGCCGGTGCGCTGGCGCCGCCGATCACCTTCATGCCGTCAGCGGTGGACACGGTGCCAACCACACGCGGAACATTCCCGACAACCACGTTGCCAAACAGGACTTCGGGCTTTCTCTGTGAAGGGTTCATGATCGAAACGTCCGATAGCTTCGCCAGAAGCCCGGCAACGTCAAGCGCCAATCCACAATCCCGCTCATGATTGACCAAAGCGGAAGTCAAAGGCATGGTACAACCAAGGACACATCATGGAAACACTGCAACAATTGGGCACGATGATGGGGTTGACGATGCTGGCCGGGCTGAACCTCTATCTCACCGTGTTTGTGACGGGCCTGGCGATCCGGCTGGGTTGGGTGGCCAATTATCCGGTCGGCCTCGACGTGCTGGGAGACCCGGTTATCTTGAGCGTCGCCGGTGTGTTGCTGGTCTTGGAACTGATCGCCGACAAGTGGGCTTACGTGGACAGTCTGTGGGATTCCGCGCACACGGTCATTCGTCCGGTGGGCGGGGCTTTGCTGGCGCTGGCGGCCATCGGCGACGTTCATCCGGTGGTGTCGGTGGTGGCTGTGTTGCTGGGCGGCTCCATCGCCTTCACCTCCCACGCGGCGAAGGCCGGCACGCGCGCGATGGTCAACACCTCACCGGAACCCGTCACCAATGTGGTGGCCAGCACCGCCGAAAATGTCCTGGTGGTGGGCGGGTTGTGGCTGGCGTTCCAACATCCGCTCATCGCGTTGTCGGTCGTGCTGACGTTCGTGGTTGTGTTTTGGTATTTTGCGCCGAAGTTTTTCCGGATGGTGCGCGCGAATGTCACGGCGATTGTTCATCGGTTCATGGCTCGACGACGCGGCGCAACGCCGCCGGGATTGCCGCGAACGTTGCCGGGCTTTGTGCACGAAGCTTGGTTGAAGATTCAGCGACCCGGCGAGGACGTGGCCTGGGCGTTGCCCTGTTTTGCCGGCAGGATCAAGGATGTGGGGCGAAATGTTCGGGGATGTCTGATCGGCACCAGCCAGAACCGGGTGTTGTTTGTGGGCAGAAAACTCCTTCGCCATCAATGGCGGGTGATCCCAGCCGGTCGAATGAAGTGTGCGGACGATCCCGGCGCCTTTTTCCACCGACTCACAATCCGGGGTGAGGATGGCGATGAGGTTCGGGTGCGGTTCACGAGAAAATACGCGCCGCACGTGACAGAAATGCTGACGTGGATGGATGCCCGGAGCCGAAAGATGCCGTTTGACGGGCCGGATACGGCATTGGTCGGGCGCCAGAAATGAGAGCGGCGTTCATTTTGACCCGAGGTTGATCGGGCAAAAATGAACGCCGTGGCCCAAACTCAGCAGCGGTCGTTCAGCAAACCACCACACGCCGACCGTGAAACCGTCCTTCGAGGCGAACTTGCCGCGAATTGATCATGTCTGCGACAATGGCGGCGCTCAGGCGCTCATCGTGGGTCATGCGCGTGATGGTGTACAGCAGGTCGGCCAGGGTGGGCCGGTTGGTTCGTTTGGTTCTTGGGGTGTGTTTTTTCATGGCGGTTACGATTAAGCAGTGCCTGTGCCAGCACAGACAGGCAGGAGAAAATGCGGGCCGGGAGTCTTGACTTGGGTGTGTATTTCTGGAAATGTCCCCGCACCGCGATAATCGTGGGGATGTAGCTCAGTTGGGAGAGCGCCTCGTTCGCAACGAGGAGGTCAGGGGT
>CAZEQV010000113.1:0-10342 GCA_964514435.1 uncultured Verrucomicrobiota bacterium | reverse complement strand
GTTCTTGCGCTTGCGCAACGGCATCCCCTCGCACGACACGTTCCACCGCGTCTTCGCCGCCCTCGATCCCGCCGAATTTCTCGACGCGTTCCCCTGCTGGACGCAGAGCCTGCGGCAGGCCGTCTCCCAAGCAATCGTCGCGCTGGACGGCAAGACGCTGCGCCGGGCGCTGGCGGCAGGGGGGACGATCCAGTACGTCGTCAGCGCGTGGGCGGAGGGCAACGGCTTGGTGTTGGGCCAGTTGAAAGTGGCCGACAAGAGCAACGAGATCACGGCGCTGCCCCAACTGGTGCGCGTGCTGGAACTGGCCGGCTGCATCGTCACGGTGGACGCGATGGGTTCTCAGAAGAAGATCGCCCACGCGATCATCGAAGCGGATGCCGATTACGTGCTGGCGCTCAAAGGCAATCACGAAGTGGTGCATGAAGAAGTGAAAACGTTTTGGGAAGCGGCGGTAGCCGAGCGGGCCGCGCCGCGAGTCTGGCGGAGTGGCAGACCGAGGAGAAAGATCACGGGCGACTGGAAACGCGCCGCTACTATCAAAGCGCGGAGTTGGGCTGGTTTGCGGATCGGAAGCAGTGGAAAGGGCTGCACTCGGTGGGGATGGTGGAAGCGATCCGCGAAGTGGGCGGGGTGCGCACGGTGGAACGGCGTTTCTATCTGTCGAGCCTGCCGCTGGGGGTGGAGACGTTTGCGCGCGCGGTACGCGGGCATTGGGGCGTGGAGAACAAACTGCACTGGGTGATGGACGTGTGTTTTTGGGAGGATCAAAGTCGGGCGCGGACGGGCCACGCGGCCGAGAACTTGGCCGCCCTGCGACGGCTGGCGTTGAATCTACTACGGAAGGAGAAGACGAAACGACGAGGTATCAAAGGCAAACAACTCAACGCCGGCTGGGATCTCGCCTATTTGCTGCGAGTCTTGGGAGTCTAGATGCGTCTGCCCTGCCACTCATACAGGGAAGTGACTTGATTGTTCCCAGCCGTTCGCAGATTATCCGCGGTCTTATGAACACTGGGATACTTTCCGGCAAGACGGGAATTGTTTTTGGCGTGGCCAATAAGCGATCGATTGCATGGGCGATCGCACAAGCTTGGCATGAAGCAGGTGCTCATCTGGCGTTCACCTACCAAGGTGAACGGCTCAAGGAGAATGTGGAGGAGCTGATTGGCATGTTCGGGGCCGATACGCCCCTTTACCCTTGCGATGTGACCAAGGATGAAGACATTGCACGCGTGTTCGAATGTGTCGGACGTGATTTGGGCCGGTTGGATATCCTTTTACATTCGGTTGCTTTTGCCCCGAAAGATGCGTTGGAAGGGGAATTCATCAATACAACTCGCGAGGCTTTTCGAATCGCGCATGATGTGAGCGCCTATTCTTTGGTTGCGTTGGCGCGCGGAGCCGCGCCGCTTATGACGGGAGGTGGTTCGATCATCACCATGTCCTACTATGGAGCTGTCAAAGTGGTGCCCCATTACAATGTGATGGGCGTTGCCAAAGCCTCTTTGGAAGCATCGGTTCGATATCTGGCTTACGATCTAGGCCCCAAAAAGATTCGCGTCAATGCCATCAGTGCCGGGGCAGTGAACACGCTGGCGGCGCGAGGCATTGCCGGTTTTACTCAGATGTTGAAGCATTACGAAGAACACACTCCCATGAAACGAAACTTGGAACCCAAAGAACTTGGTTCCGCTGGTCTGTTCTTAGCAAGCGACATGTCATCGGCTACCACCGGTCAAGTATTGTACGTTGACTGTGGGTACGAAATCATGGGCATGTAAAGTTTCCGTCTCGCTGGACGCCAATCTTATGCTGGCTATTCTTGATGTGACGGCGGTTGACACGATCCGATCGCATTCCCTCACTCGCCCCGGAGCCTTGACATATATGGGTTCCCGTCGTATTTACATGTCCAGTTTCGCTCCTGCTGGCGCTTCTCGGTTCCCGTCATGGCCTGTTAGCTGCTTTACATGTATTAAATTATGGACAAGAGCCGAATCCAAACCTTGAAAATGGTGTTATCTGACACCGTCTCGGTTACCATGATTTTGGGTCCTGAATGACAAACGCGCGCATACTTATATTAGATCCAGACACAGCTTGGACACTGACGCTTTCCGAACTGTTTACCCAAGACGGGTTTGAGGTCCTCTCCGCCAACACGCTGGGCGATGGCTTGCTGTTACTCGATGCCCACCGGGCTGATGTCTTGGTTGTGGACTTGGCCATTCACAAGACCGACACGATCGGTTTCTTGGAGCGTCTCGTTCAGATCTATCCGCAGACCACCGTCATCGTCCACACTTCCCATTCGTCGCTGAGCGACGCTGTCGCGGCTGTCAAGCTCGGCGTGGTAGATTACCTTGAAAAATCTCTCATCCCATCCGCCGTTGCCGGACTGCGTGAAAAAGTGAACAAGGCCGTCCAACAGCGTGGCTCCACACTCATCAACCAAAAAGTTGATCCTCGCAATCACGGCCTGCTTTCCCTTCCCGTCAAAGGTTTCTTTGGCATCATCAGCCAGAACCGGCAGATGCGTGAGATATTTGAACTGATCCAAACCATCGCCGATAGCTACGCCAACGTACTGGTCCAAGGCGAAACCGGCACCGGCAAGGAACTCATCGCTCGCGCCATCCACGAAGCCAGCAACCGTCACGGCAAACCGTTCGTCACACTCGATTGCTCCACGCTTTCACGCGAGCTGCTGGAAAGCGAGCTATTCGGCCACGAAAAGGGGGCGTTTACCGGGGCGGTTGACCGGCACATCGGCCGATTTGAACGCGCCAATGGTGGAACACTCTTTCTCGATGAAGTTTCCAACATAGATTTCAACGTCCAAGCCAAGTTGCTGCGTGTTCTTCAAACGCGGTCGTTTGAGCGTGTTGGCGGCCAGAAATCCATATCGGTTGATGTCCGCATCGTTGCCGCTACAAACCAACCGCTCGATGAAGGCGTGGCCGAGGGTACGTTCCGAGAGGATCTTTATCACCGCCTCAACGTTGTGGAAATTGAACTCCCCCCGCTCCGTAATCGCCTGGAAGACATTCCGCTGCTGGCCATGGAATTCATGCGCCGCTTCTCCGAGCAAAACGGTAAAAGCGTTCGCGGCTTTACCGACGCGGCCATCAACTCTCTCTGCGCGTATCACTGGCCCGGCAACGTGCGTGAGTTGGAAAACGTGGTTCTCCAATCTGTCGTGTTAGCCAAGTCCCCGATGCTCGATGTGTCTGATTTGCCCAAGCGCATCCTCGAAGGTCCGCCCACCTTCGCCATCTCCCAAGCCGGCAGCCTTTCCGAACGATTGGGAGAACCAGAAAAAGATATTCTCATCAACACCCTCCGCCAAAACGGCGGCAACGTGAAACGCACCGCCCAGGCGCTGCAAGTCAGCCGCACCACGCTCTACGCCAAGTTCAAAAAGTATCAGATCAACCCGGATGCCGTTCGCTAATCCTGCCGGTTCCCCTTACCGGCCCTTTCGCGCATAAATCTCGGCGGTGGAATCGCGATTCACCAGCTTCCACTCCTCCGACAACTCCAACACCCGGTTCAAGGCGTGCCCCGACGGCATCAGCGTCCATCCCACACCATACCGGTCCAACACGGAAGACCAGTTGGTCTGCACGCGTGTCACACTTTGATATTCACGGATAAAATCCACCCCATAAAACTCGTGCCGGCTGTCCATGAACACGCGCCGCTCCGGTAACGCCCACGTCACATAACTGCCCCACACATCCGTGCTGAACATCTCACCCCGCAAAAGTTCGGCGTGCGATTTCACAAATCGCACCGACGCCACCGGCAACCGGTCCTCGCGCGACTCCGTTGACCACCAGCCGTGTGCCACGCCGATCACCACAACCGCGCACGCAAGCGCCACCCACACCAATCCGCCCCTGCCGTTGTCCGCTTGCTCCACCGCTCGCAAACGCGCGCTCCAAGATGGCTTCCGCCAATCATCCAAGAACCTCGCCAGCACAGGCGCGGAAACCAGGGCAAACAATGGCGCGTTGCGCACCGAATACAACGCCAAGCAACCCCAACCTCCCACCAACAACAATTCTGTCACCGTCCACCTCGGACGCCCCCACAACAACACCGTGCCCCACAAACCCAGCACCGAGAGGAATCCGCGCAACTCCGCCGAGTGAAAGTTCGGCGACTTGAACTCATTCACCATGTCCACCAACCCGGTCGGCTGAAAGAATCCCATCACAACCGACGGCAACTTCCATCCGTTCGGGTTCAGCAAAGTCGCCGCCCCACAAACCGCCAGCACGAGCAGCAATGACCGCGATTCCTTCCGCGCCACAAATCCGCCTACGAGATACATCCCAATCAAAACCAGTCCGTACACAAACGCCCCATGAACGTTCACCCACACCACCATCATCGGCGCCAGCCTCCACAGCAAACCTCGACTGCTCAATTTCCCGCGCTCATACCGGCTCAACTGCCACGCAAACCACACGACCAACACGTGCGAGAAAAGATGCGGCCGCGCCAGCCAATGCACGGAACAAGCCCAGGCCGTTACCAGTGTGACCAGTGCCGACACCAGCACGCCGGTATCGTTCTCCCGCATCTGCCGGTACAGCATCCACAAACACGTCGCGATCAACAAGGACGCCACCAGCACCACACCGCCCCAATCCCACAGGTTACCGGCGGCGGCGAACACAATCTGACTCAACCATTCCTTGGTGATAAACGGCTCACCGGGTTTCGTGTGCGACAAAACATCGAACCGGATCACCTGCCGATTCTCCATCATCCAGTTGCCCAGCCGCCGGTGCAGGCTCGGATCACCATCCGCGCTGACCGCAACATGACGCCACCCGGTCACGTTCAAACCCACAAAAAAGATGATCCACAAAACCGCGCCGACCGATGGCATCACCCAATGTCTGCGTTTCTCCGTGGCGCTTGTCATGGAAGCTCCCGGCGAAAGACGACCGTCACTTCGTCCTCGTGTTCGCGCTCCCAACCCGGCACCAAGCCGAGCGCCACATTCAACCGGTGCCCTCGCGGCACCAGCGTCCACTCCACACCATACCGGTCCAACACATCCATCCAATTCGTTGCCAGTCCGGTCACATCGCCAAACTCTCGACACAAGGCTTCCCCATAAAAATCCGTTCGCCCGTCAATGAACACGCGATGCTCCGGTAAATACTGCATCAGATATCCGCCCCACAAATAATCGTTGAACATCGGACCGCCAAACCTGCCGGGATTCTCTCGAATATACTGGACGGCGCGCACCGGCCAATCCTTCTCGGGCATCTTCACCTCACCGTCACCCCACAAACTGTAGGCCGCCGCCAAACCCAACACGACCGGCCATCCGCGCCCGGCATTGTGCCGCTCCCGGATCCGATCCGAAAACGCCTTCCATCTTCCCGTCACGCGGGCCGACCAGACCGGAGCCAGAATCGGCGCGCTCAGAATCGCCAGCAGCGGAATGTTCCGTCCCGAATACAAAGCGAAGTACGTCCACACCATCAACAACACCGATTCCCCCATCCGCAACCGCGGCCGCCACATCGCCAACGTCACAAACAACAACGCCAGCCAGGCCACAAATCCCCACGCGTGCGTCTTGTGAAAATCCGTGGACGCGTATTCCGCCAGCCAGTTGGTCAGATATTCCGACCGCAAAAACTCAATCATGTGCGCGTGCAGCCGCCAGCCATTTGGATTCACCATCGTCGCTGCCAACGCCACCATACCGGCCGCAAACAACGGCGCGAATTTCTTTCGATCATCGAACAATGCTCCCACGCCATACGCGCCCAGCACGATGAACCCGGCAAGGATCGCCCCGTGCACATTCACCCACACCAAGGCCAACACCGACAGCGACACGATCAACCGCTTGGCGTGCCCGGTGCGATTGAATTCACGAATGGATTCGTGCCACAGAAACATCATCAGAAACGAGAACACATGGGGACGCGCCAGCGCGTGTGTTGTCACCCCCCATGTGGTCAACAGAACGATGCCGGTCGCCACCAGCACATCGTTGCCGTCGCGCAAGAGTTGGCGATGCAACAAAGCCAGCACCGTGGCGATCACGAGCGCTCCCACCGCTGCAATCCCGAACAATCCACCCATCCTGCCGGCAGCGGCAAAAACAAGTTCACTCAGCCACTCCTTCGAGATGTACGGCTTGCCGGCTTGCGAATGAGAGAACACGTCGGCGCGAAGAACCTGCCGGTGCTGCAGCATCCACTCGCCCACACGCCAATGGAAACACGCGTCCCCATCGCTGGCCACCATCTTCGTCACCCACGGCTCAGACAACAACACCACCGTCACCAGCAACCAGAGCCAGTGCGTCAACGAGGGTATCAACCGCTGATTTGGCGAAACCGATCCGATGCCCGGCGCGCGCATGGGTCGCAGCCTAAACCGCCCTGGAATCTCAATCAAGACATGGAACCAGTCCGAAAATGTGGTGTCGAATCCGCCAGACGATTTCGATAGTATTGCCGTCGTCCGCCAACCTATTGGGAGAACTGCCATGAATAAGAGTTTCGCCATCGCTCTCGCTGTCGCCATTGCCGGCCTGTCTCGACCGGTCTCTGCCGGGCCGCGCGACGCGCAGTGGAAGGAAGTGGAGGAGGCTGTCGAACAGGGCCTGCCCAAGACGGCCATTGAGAAGTTGGAACCCATCATTGCCGGGGCGATGAAGGACAAGGCTTACGCCGAAGCGATCAAGGCCATCGGGCGCAAGATCGCTTACGAGGGCAACATTCAGGGGAACAAACCGGAGGAGAAGGTCATCCGCCTCGCCGCCGAGATCGAGAAGGCCCCCGCCGAGATGAAGCCGATGATGGAGGCGATCCTCGCCCACTGGTACTGGCAGTACTTCCAGCACAACCGTTGGCGGTTCCAGCAACGGACCCAGACCGCCGAACAGCCCGGCAAGGATTTCACCACGTGGGACCTGCCGCGCATCCTCGCGGAGATTGACAAGCATTTCACCACCGCGCTCGCCAACGAGAAGCTGCTCAAGGCCACACCCGTCGCCCAGTACGACGACCTGCTCGAAAAAGGCAGCGTGCCGGATTCGTACCGGCCGACTGTCTTTGACTTTCTCGCGCACGAGGCTTTGTCGTTCTACCAAGCCGGCGAGCAAGGCGCGGCGAAGGCCGAGGATGAGTTTGAGATACCGGCCACCAGCCCGATCTTCGGGACGGTCGCGGAGTTCCTCGCGTGGAAACCGGACACCACCGACACCGATTCGCCAAAGCTGAAAGCGATCAAGCTGTTCCAGAACCTGCTCGCGTTCCACCAGAAGGACGAGGACAAGACGGCGTTCATTGACGCCGATCTCTACCGGCTCCAGTTCGGCAAGAACCAAGCGGTCGGCCCGGAAGAGAACGACAAGTACCAGGCGGCGCTGAAGCGGTTCGTGGACGAATGGGCCGACAGCGAGATCAGCGCGCGGGCGTTGTTTGAGTGGGCGACGGTGCTGGTCGAGGAGAATGAGAATGTCGAGGCACACAAGCTGGCCAAACGCGGCGCGGACGTGTTCCCGAAGAGCTACGGCGGCGTGATGTGTTTCAACCTGATCCAGCAACTCGAAGCCAAGCAGGTCAGCATCAACACCGAGCGGGTCTGGAACGAGCCGTGGCCCGTCATCGCGGTCAACTACAAGAACGTGACCAAGGCGTTCTTCCGCGCGGTGCCGCAGGACTTCGATGCGTTTGTCGCCCGGCAACGCTGGGGTTTTGGCGGCGGCTGGGACGAGAAGTTCATCAAGGAACTGCTCGCCAAGCAAGCCGCCGCCGAGTGGGACGCCGCCTTGCCGGCCACCACGGACTTCCGCGAGCGCACCGAGAAGGTGCCGGTCGCGAAAGACCTCAAGCCGGGCTTCTACATCATTCTCGCCAGCCACAACGAGAAGTTCAGTGACCAGAACAACGTGGTTTCGGCGGCGTTCGTCTGGGTCAGCGACCTGGCACTCGTCGTGCGGGCGCGGCAATACGAGGCGGCGCTCGACGGATTCGTGCTCAAGGCGTTGACGGGGCAGCCGGTCGCGGACGCGAAGGTGCGTTCATGGACGCGCGACCGGGAAGGAAAACTCAAGCCGGCCAGCGAGACGAAGACCGACGCGAACGGGATGTTCCGCTTCGACGGCGAGAACCGGCAACTGTTGCTGTTGGCGGAGAAGGACGGGCAGGCGGTGGCCAGCGACAATGAGTTCTATCTCGGCCGTGCCGGCAAGCCTTCGCCGACGCAACATACCGTCTTCTTCACCGACCGGTCGCTGTACCGGCCCGGCCAGACAATCCAGTACAAGGGCATCTGCTATCACGTGGACACCGAGGGGAACAACTACCGCACGCTCGCCGGCCAGACGTTGACCGTGCTCTTCCGCGACCACAACGGCAAGGAGGTCGCCAAGCAGCCGGTGAAGTGCAACGAATACGGCGCGTTCTCCGGCAGCTTCACCGCGCCGGGCGGTTCGGTGACCGGCACAATGTCGTTGCAGGTGCAGAACGGGCCGCGCGGCCACGCGAGCTTCAACGTCGAGGAATACAAGCGGCCGAAGTTCCAAGTGGAACTGAGCAAGCCGAAGGAAGCACCGAAGCTGGGCGCGGAAGTCACTGTTACCGGCAAGGCCACGGCGTACACGGGCGCGGCCATTGGCGGGGCGAAGGTGAAATGGCGCGTGGTTCGGGAAGTCCAGTTCCCGCCGTGGTGCTGGTGGGGCCGGTATTGTTTCCCGCCGAACCGGGGCGACAGCCAGAACATCGCCCACGGCACGGGCACGACCGGCGCGGACGGTTCCTTCACGATCAAGTTCACGGCGGCGCCGGACCTCTCGGTGCCGGAGAAGAACGAACCGACCTTCTCCTTCAATGTTTATGCCGACGTGACCGATTCGACGGGCGAAACGCGTTCCGACAGCCAGATCACGCGGGCCGGTTACACGGCGCTCTCCGCCATGATCAACGCCAGCGAGTGGCAGACGCCCGACAAACCGGTTGAGTGGACCGTCAGCACCACGTCGCTCGACGGCGAACCGCAACTGGCCGAGGGCACGGTGAAAATCTATGTGCTCAAGCAGCCGGAGAAGGTCGTGCGGCCCGAAGTGGTCGGCGCGACGCCCTATGATTACTGGTGGTTCCGGCGCAACATGGGCAAGACCGGCGAGCCGAAGGCCGATCCGGCCAACCCGGATTCGTGGGAACTGGCCGAAGTGGTCGAGCAGAAGGATTTCAAGACCGACGCGACCGGCAAGGTGAAACTCGCGACGCCGCTCAAGGCCGGCATCTATCGCGCAATGCTCGAGACAAAGGACCGGTTCGGCAAGGCGGTGACGGCGCGCCAGACGTTGCAGGTGGTGGACATCAAGGGCGCGAAATACCCGGTGCGGTTGCCGAATCATTTCGCCGCGCCGAAGTGGTCGGTCGAGCCGGGCGAGAGTTTCGTGGCGTTCTGGGGCACTGGCTACGATACGGGCCGGGCGTACGTCGAGTTGGAACATCGCGGCAAACTGCTGCGCGCGTTCTGGACGGGCGAAGGCCGGACGCAGGAGGTGTTCGAGCAGGCAGCGACTGAGGAGATGCGCGGCGGGTTCACGCTCCGGGTGACGTACGTCCGCGAGAACCGCGCGTACTTGCAGAACCGGGTGATTGACGTGCCGTGGTCGAACAAGAATCTCACCGTGAAGTGGGAGCATTTCACCTCGAAGCTCGAACCCGGCAAGAAGGAGACGTGGACCGCCGTCGTTACCGGCAAGGATGCAAAGAAGGCGGTCGCCGAGATGGTGGCGACGCTCTATGACGCGTCGCTCGACCAATACCGGGCGCACAACTGGATGCACGGCTTTGGTGTGTTCCGCCGCGAGTACAGCCGGGTCTATGCGCAGTTTGAGAACGGCGTGGCCGGCTTTCAACACATCCTCGGCCATTGGCCGCAGGAATACCGGTCGGCGGAACTGACCTACCGGCATTACCCGCACGACATCACCCAAAACCTCTGGGGCTACGGCTACTTCGGCGAAGCCGGAGGCGGTGGCAGAGGCATGATGATGCGCGGAGCGCCGGCTAGTGGCGAAGCGACCGGCGCATTGCTGGCGGACGCGGCACCGATGGCACCGATGGCAACCCCAGCGGCCCCGGCGTCTCGCGCGCTGATGGAGAAAGCGGTGGCGAAGGGTGCGAACCGTAGCGAAGACCGCAATTCACGGGGTCTCGTCGAGAGCGACAAGTCTGGCGGCCACGATCCGGAGCCCGGTCCCGATTTGAGCAAAGTCACGGCGCGCAAGAACCTCAACGAGACGGCGTTCTTCTTCCCGTCGATCGTGTCCGACGCT
>CAZEQV010000112.1:0-10351 GCA_964514435.1 uncultured Verrucomicrobiota bacterium | reverse complement strand
CAGGGCGACGTTTTCCTTCTGTGTGTTGGTGATGGTGGCTTCAGCCCCCTGACGGATACCCGCCACCGTGTACTGTCCGCCGTCAACCGCTGTCACGCGGCCGTAGAAGGTCTGGGCATGTTGCCCTTGATGCTGGTAGGGTTTCCCGGTGCCGATGTTGAGCAGCCAAGAACGTGAGGGCATCACCCGGACCTCATGCCCTGCATGGAGCGCACGCTCGCGGCCGATGGGCTGGCCATCACGCAGGAACACGGCATCGGCGTCGAGGGCCACTTCCTGCGCCGGGCCGATGTGGGGATAGGCGAGGAGTTGCATCCGATTGCCCTGGACCGTGCCGATCAACCCGATCTGGCCATCGTTGCCGGATTCACAGGCCGCGAAGCCGCCGCCCTTGTCGAAGATGTAGATCATCCGACCGGGGCGCAGGGCCTCCTGAGCGGTGACGAGACGACCGTCGAGGGCGAAGGTCATCTCAGGATTGGTCCGAAAGGTCATCTTGGTCCCCAAGGCGCGAGGTGTTGAAAGCTCGACGACGCCAGTGAGGATGATCGTGAAGCTTCCACTTCCTTTGCCAACCTCGACGATTTGACCTTGAACCCAAGTGGTGCTGGCCTGGGCCAGGATGGGGAAGAAGAGCAGCAGCAGGGCGAGAACGCCGTGGCGCAGATAGCGGGCAGCGGAGGTGATTCGTCGCGAACAGTGGCGTTGATCTGAGTAGCACATATTTCGTGGTCCTTTCATGGGTGTAGGTCGTAACAATGGAGGCGACCGTCGCCTCCGCGAGTGTACATGAAGCCGCCGGCGATGACCGGCTGGGAATACATCATCAACGAGATCGGTGACTTAGCTTTGTCGGCAAACAGAATCACACAGCGCGCCGCCAGCCGTCGAAAGAACCGTTTGCTTCCGCTCCGCACTCGATTGGTCCGTGATTTCATGGCGTCTCACTCCATTCGGTGGGTTTGAGTTTGTTGGATTTCTGGGCCGCCACGATGGCCACCCGCGCGGCGGCGTGTTGGTCGGCCGGCACGACAACCAGATACCGGTTGCCGTCCTGCTGAATCTGCGGGGCGAGCTTGGCCGCGACCACTGGGCGTTTCCAGAAGCGACTGGTGGTGACCAGACTGGGTTCGCGACCGGGCATCACGACAAACGTCTTCACGGTGGTATCGGCCGTCAGCGGGATGGGTTTGCGAAACTTCGGCGAACTGCTCGTGGGCTGGCTGCCGTCGAGCGTGTAATGCACATTAACCGACGGGTCGGGAGTGACGAACGTCACTTCGCAACGCTCCGCAAACACCTGCACACCGGGGCGGACCTCAGGGAAGGGAGTCCGGCATTTCTCGATCAGGCATTCGGTGAAAAACTCCAGCACCCGCCCGCCCAACGGGGTGTTGTCGCCGGTCCGGCTCCGGGCGGGCTTTTCCATACCGGGCACATGAACGCCCTGGCCCCGGTATTTTTCATCGGTCAACTCGCTGTGAGAAAACAGCATGCCCGCCGCGGCAATAGCGGGATCTATTTTGACGTCCAATCCGCACCAGCGGTTGATGGCGGGGAACTCCTTGAGTTCAAGCAACCGCTCGAAGTTGTGTTGAAAATCGTAGCTGACCGCCTGGATCAGGGCGTACTGCTGCGGATATTCGGTTCGTTCCTGACCCATCGGCAGATAAACGCCGGGATCGCGTTTGCGCACCTTGTCGGCCAGCAAGTCCGCCAACGGCATCGCGTTTCGGGCGGTCGCGGAAGTTACCGCGTACTCGCCGTTGACCCAGCAAGCCGTGCCGAGTAACCAACCGCCCGCGGAAAACCCGGTCGCCCCGATGCGGGTCGGATCGATCTGGTACGTCGCCGCATTGGCGCGCAGAAACCGCACGGCATCGCGGAAATCATCGTACACCTGCGGGAAGATACCTTTGGGAGAGAGATGGTAATTGAAGTTCACCATCACAAACCCGCGCGCCAAGCCGGCGGCGATCAGGTCGTGACCGTGACCGTAACTGCGTCCCCCCCGGATCTTCTCGGCATCGCCGATGTCGCCGCCGCCCCAACCGCCGCCATGGACGAGGATGATGCAGGGACGCGGCCCGGACGGTTGGCTGGGCACGAAGATGTTCATGGCGACCGGGTGGTCCTTGCGTTCGGCGGGATCGCCGGTCAACCGGTGTTGCGGCAGGTCATAGACTTCGAGATGCCGTTGCACCTCGTCCGCTGCCCCGGCGGAACCAACACAGAAGAGCGCCAGCCAGGCAATGATGAGCAGAGATGACAAGGGCTTCATGGTGTGAACCCCTTCTTCTCGAGTGTCGGCGGGGCAGTGTCGCCCTCCATGGTGAACGGTAGCCGGTACGTTCGCCCGTCGCGTGTCGCAAAGTACAGGTGGGACTCGGAACGTTGCGCTGCGTTTCCATCAGCCCACAACGCGAAGAAGTCCGGGTGGGCGTTCACGGGGATGCGGACGTAGGAATGGTTGTGTTGGCTCTGGGCGGTCAACTCGTGTTCGCGTTTCCATGTCGCCCCGTTGTCCTTGCTCACCCAGAGCGCGACCTCGCCACCGGTCCAATCCGGTTGCGGTCCCGCGCCGGTGGGGCCGACGACGACGAGCGTGCCGTCGGGTTCGACGTGCAGGTTGCCGTAGTCGTAGTTGTGATCCACTTGGGCGATGACGTTGAACAGCCATTCCTTGCCGGTCCAGCGTGCCAGTGTCCATTCTCGCGGAGCGCCGCCCGGGCCGGGGGCGTAGGCGCCGCTGCCACGGCTGATGTAGAGGATCAACGGCTGGCCTTGCCGGTCGAGCTTGAGATCGTTCAGAAATACAAATCGCCCGCGCCCGTGCTCGTCTTTCACCAAGGCCGGGTTGGCCGGGAACTTCAGCGGAACCGGCAACGGTTGGCCGTCCACCGTCGTCCATGTCCGGCCGCCATCAGTGGTTTGCAGCAGATAGACGTTGGTGCGGAAATCGGAGCTCTTGTTGTGCCAGTCGGCCGCCACGAGGATGCGCCCGTCCTGTTGGTGGCTGACGATGTAGTGGCCGCCCTGCAACAGCTTTTGTTGGTCGGCCCACTGCTGCCCGTCAACGCTGGTGCGCCAATAGGTTTCGCGGCCGCCGCTGTAGTGCGTTTCCAGCAGGAACAATCCGTTGCCGGGAAGCGACCACGGTTGCGGGTAGGCGTTGCACTCGCCGACCTCGGCAAACGCAGCGATGTCGAACGGCTTCGCGCTCCGGTAAACCTTGCCGGGAAAACCGTGCCGTTGCGCGGCGAACACCCAGAGGTGACCGGCCTCGTCAATCGTCAGGCTCGGGTTGGCGTGGGCATCGTTCATCGAGCCGCAATCGCGGACGACGACCGGGCGCGGCACCAGACCGGTCGCGTGGTCGTAATAGGAGATCATGATGCCTAAGTTGCCGCCGTTGCGTTCGCCCGCGCCGCCCCACACGAAGAATGTCTTCTTCGCAGCCGGCGCGTGAACCGCCATCGGCATGATGGGGGTCGGGTAGAAACCGAGTCCGCCCGAATAGGCGACGTTCGTGCCCTTGCCGATGCTGTACCAGATGCCCCGGTAACCTTCCGCCCGCGGCGCCGGCTCGGTGGCGCTCACCGTCCACACCAAGGACGAGATCGCAAGCAGGAACTGGTGCCGGAGCGCTTTCATCAGGGCCGCCGTAGATCGTAACAGCGCACTGCGTTGCCGGTGGTGGCCACGAGTTTGCCGTCGCTGATTGCATATGACGAACAATACGCGGCCGGCATGGCACTGGCCCCGAGCGCCGCGCCGGTGGCGGCATCGAACAACAGCGCGCCGGTCTTGGTGACGACGATGAGTTTGCCGTCAACGAGAATGGGCGAAGAATGCGTGTCGCCCTTCTGACCGCGCCACACAATCGAATTGCTCTGCATGTCGAAACAGAATGTGCCTTCGCTATCAACGCCATAGATCCGCCGACCGTCAAAGACCGGCGAAGTGGCTTGATGCGCGCCGCCGCCTTGGGGACGAAACGCTTCGCCGGTGGCGACCAACTCCGCGCCGGTCAGGCTCAACCGATGCACGCGCAAGCCGCCGCCCTCAAACATGGTCGCCATCAAGTCGCCATGAATCGCCGGTGAGGAGGGGTCTTTGCTGCGGTCCGTGCCCTGCAAGGTCCAAAGCGACTTACCAGTGGCCGGGTCGAGGCAGAGAATCTGCTGGTTACCGATGATGATGTACAGCTTGCCTTGGTGCGTCCAGACCACCGGACTGTTGGCAAAAATCTCGATGGTGGCCTTCCAACGCGGGCTGCCATCGGCCAGGGAAACCGCGACTAGTTCCTTGCCCATCGGCACGACAACCAAGTCTTGCAGCGCCAGCGGTGAAGCGTTGGTGCCGTCGCGTTTGCCGAAGGCGGCGCGCCACAATTCCTTGCCGGTATCGGCAGCCAGACAAATCAGGTTTCCGGCCCCGTCCACATACAACACCTTGCCGGCGCGGACGCAGGGCGTGTTGTGCGATTTGCCGCCGGCGGTGGCGTGACGCCACAGTTCCTTGCCATCGGCGAGATTGATGGCCACCAGCGCGCGTTGGGTGTCCTTGGATTTCTTGCCGTCCGCCCCCGCCGTCTCGATCTCGGAGGCGATATGGACGAACACGCGCCCATCGGTGATGGCCGGGCTGGCATGGGTGTTGGCCTTGCCTGCGAGCAGCTTCGCTTCCCACAACAAAACCGGTTGCGCCGGTAAACGGTCCACCAGCGCCGGGCTTTGCGGGGCAACACCATTGCGATTTGGCCCGCGCCATTCGGGCCAGTCGGCGGCCGCAAGCGCCAGGGGTGCCGCGAGGCTGAGTAGCGTGCTGAATGTCAGGGCGATTTTCATTGATGTTCCTTGCTCAGGCGCAGCGCCTCGGCGGGATCGCCGATGCAGTAGAGATCGGTCATCGAACGGATGAAGATCCGATTGCCGCTGGCGCACATCTGGCAGCCATAGGAGAATTTCATGTCCAACGGCAGGCCGTCCTTTGCGCCATACACCCGCTCGCCAAGACGGGGGGTGCTGACGACTTTCAGGTCGCGTCCGTCGGCGCTGACTTGGGCCACGCCGAATCTGCCGGTGGTTTCCATGCCGATCAGCAAGTCGCCGGCCAGGATCGGGTAGTGGAAGGGAACCTTGTTGGGGACCTTGCCGTTGGACTGGCCGAGTTGCTGGCCGGTCAACAGGTCAACCGCCTCGACGGTGCCGTCCAACGCATACACCACGTTGTCGCGGGCGACGACGTTGCCCCAGCCCCACTTTTTGCCCTGCCACAAAGTCTCGGGCACCACCGCGTCGGCACTCACTGCCTTGAGACGGATCGCCGCCCAGCCTTCGTCGTAGTCGTTCTTGATGTTGGAGCCGCCACCCCCGTCGGCGGACTTGTTGTTCATGATCAGCACATCGCCGCTGACCGGCGTCGGCCGGCCATTCCACGCGGCCGGCAAGCCCTTGCACAATTCCTTGCCATCGGTCGCGCGCAGCACCTGGCCGTTGCCGGAGAAGTACAGGACCTCCAGCGGCTTGCTGCGGTCGCCGGCGATGGGCAGCGTCAACACCGTCGGCCCGCTCTGATAGGAACCCTGGAACGGCGAGCTCCAGACCTCCTTGCCGTCCTTAGTGCTCACGGCCATGCGCACCTTGTCCTTGCCTTTCATGGAGACAATGTGCAGCAGGCTTCCACCCGTGCTGAGCACCGGCGAGGGGATCGCGGCCGCCCGTTCCCAACCACTGCCGCACCAAGTCTTCCAGATGATCTTTCCATTCAAGTCGAGGCAGAACACGCCGCCATAGCCGGTATGCACGTAGATATGTTTTCCGTCCGAGACCGGCGTCTGCATGCTGATACCCAGCGAGTCGTGCTTGCCGGCCCAAGGATCCAACAGATAGCCGGCCTTCTGGATCTTCTTGCGCGTCTCCGCCAATTCAGGGAAGTATTTCGGCAGCAGCTTGCCGAAGAAGTGAATCTGCTCATAGCCGGTATTGTCGTAGATCGTCCCTTTCAGGGACGCCAAGTCAGCCGGCAGGTCCGGGAACAAGGCCCGCACGGGCTGGCTCAACTGCCGATAGCGTTCCTCGGTCAGGGAGACGCCGCCGTGACGCGCGCGCAAAGCCAAACCGAGCGGCACCCATGCGCGATACAGTTCGGTCATCTTCTGGTTGAACGTCTGCAGCTCCTTGCTCAGGACCGCGCCGTCCGGCACCAAGTCCCAGTGGTCGAGGTCGGTCCGCCACAACTCCTTGCCGGTTGCCGGATCGAACGCCACCATCAGGGCGCCGACGAAGTCCGCCGGCCGGTCGGCGTAGAACCCCAGCCCGCCGCGGTCGGTCATGCCGATCAGCTTGCCGCCGGTGATGATTATGCCGCCGTTGCACCAGTTGTAGTGCGGGACCTTCCAGACAATGTTGACGCGCCGCTCCTTGTCCGGGACTTCCATCTTCTGCTCCCGGCCCCGGTCGTCCTTGCCGGTCACCACCTCCTTGAAATCCCATTCGTTCCACGTGTTGACCGGATTGCAATCGCGGAACACACCGCTGCCGTCATGCCAGTAGCCGATATACTGCACCGGTTGATGACCGGGACCGGCGATGGATGCCGTGCTGGTGGCAAAGAGGAACAAGGACAAGGTCAGGCGAAGTGATGATCGGTTCATAATAAGTTCTCCGTGGTTGGGCAGCAGTGGAACATATAGCCCGTGTAACACACCCGGTCGGGCGGTGTTACAGCGAAACAATCGAACTTGCTTCGGTGTGCTGTTGGAGAGCACAAATTGACAAGAGCCTTTACCGGTCCACCCACTCGCTCACGTCCAATAAATACATTTGCCGGGTGCCTTCGTGGATCGAATCAATGCACAACTGCCGGCCGTCCCGGCTCCAGCGCGGATGCAAGTCGCAGCGCACCGGCCCGCGATGATACGGAGGCAGACTCTCAAAGCGCCCCAAGTCATGCCGCACGTGTTGCACGAGACTGTAAATCCACAGGCACCGGCGGTGGGCAGCGTCGGGATAGCTGTCACCCACAATCCAACACCGGTCGGGTGAATACGAACAGTGCCCGTCTTCCCTGATCACATCTGCACCGATGAGGCGCGGTGGACGCTGTTGCTGTTCGTCCAGCTCCCACAGCGCATCCCGCCCGCCGCATCGCGCCCAAGCCAGCACCGTCGTGTCGTCGCGCCAGTGGCTGTGAGAGAAAAATCCTTCATCGCTGATGATGCGCGGCGCGGTGCCGTCCACGTTCAAGGTCAGTACCCGGTCCCAGAAGTGACGCTGGAAATGCGGCAGGTCTTCCGGTACCCGTCGCGGCCAATGGTGTCCCAGTTGGATCCGGGTTCCGCCCGGATTGAACACCGCCCCATCAAACCGGTGCCCGCCCTCGCCCGGTTGCTCGTGTCCCGGCAACCCCGGAGCCGCAGACGATTGTGACCGACCGACCCAATCGAAATCGGGTCCCGTCTTCAAGGCGACAGCTTCGGCCAAGCTGAAAACCAACCGGCTCGCGCCACTCGCCAAGTCCATCACCCATAAACCATCATCCGCCGGGGCCACTTCCAGTGGTGACGAGTCCACTGCAGATGCGTACCCCACCACGGGCCGGGTCCGGGCCAACCGCGCAAAATTCACCGAGGTCGCCCGCCTGCCCGTCCCGTCCACCGCGACAATCGGGCGCGGCAACACCCGACGCCGTCCGGTATGAATATCGAGAATGACCGCCACATGTTGGTCGTTGACGCTGTCGTTGAAAATGATCTCGTGGTCCTCGCCCGGCGGCAACCACTGCAACTGGCAACCCTGCTGCCAGTTCCAGGCGGAAGTTTCCGCCAGCCGTTCCTCCTGGCCGGTCGCGCACTCGATCAACACGATGCCGGCCTTCTCTCCCGGCAACGGCAACCGCGCACGGTCGTCGGCCTCCAGCGCCAGCGCAAACCGGCCCGTCCGGTCCCACGGCGATTTGTCGTAGTAACCAAAGAAATGCGCCTGCGGTCCCCGCGTTAGTGCTGTGATGGACGGCTGTTTCATTGGGGAATACGCCACGATCTCGCCCGATTCATAGTGGCTCCTGCTGGGATCGTTAGAGTCGTAGCAACCTCGCCAAACATGCGCTCACCTCGGCAGCAGCACGTTCCGGCCCCAACACGGCCAACCGCTGCCGCTCAGGTTGGAATGGCTCCGCGATGATCGGCCCATCGTAACCGACTTCACGCAGCGCCATCATGATTCCGGCAGCGTCAATCACACCGGTTGACAAAGGCAACGCGCGCTCATGGTCAATTTGTTCATCCCGTGACCGGTCCGCCCGTGCGTCATTGGCGTGGACATTGACGATCTTCACGCCCGGCAACCAACGCCGCAGTTCAGCCACGGTTCCGCCCGAATTGTGCCAATGAAAGAAGTCCAGCACCAACCCCGCGCCGTTGCCGACGGCGGCAATCAGTTCCAACGCCTGATCCAGTCGGTAAATGAACTCGTGGCGATGTTGAGCCCGTAGCGACTTGACCCCGATGAACTCGATACCAAATGAAATCCCGTGTTCTGCCAGGATCGCTGCCACCGGCTTGATCCGCTCGACGTGAAATCGGAAGTTGGCCGCGTAATCGCGTTCATCGTGGCCGGGCCAGATGTGATTGTAGGTCCGCGTTGCGCCTGCGCGCGCCGCCAAAGCCGCCACGGCCGGCAACGCTTGCAGACCGGTAACGTATTTCTCTTCGGGTGCCGCCAAATCGAACGGCATCCAGAACAGTCCCCAGCGCAGACCGGATTGTGCAGCCAACGTGCGCGCCTGCTCGGCGTCAAAGTCACGGGTCAACTCCTTCACCGGCAAGTCCACACCCCCAAATCCGTGCCGGGTCGCCAACGACACGAGCGCGGCCAATGGCAATCCCTGAATGCCGACCGCGCCGGGATTGAGGTTCGTAAACATCACACTCACCGGTAAGCTAGCTCGGTGCTCTGCCGGATCACGGCAAGCGCTTCCGTCACCGCTTCGTTGCCAGCCTCGATGGTACGTTCGATGTCCTCGGCAGTATGTGCCAAAGAAATAAACCAGCAGTGGCCGGTCATGTAGAACCCGCGTCGTTGCATCGCGGCGCACCATTCGGTGATCACTTTGCCAGCTAGTTCCGGCGGCGGGTTCTCGGTTTGCGCCAACTCCGGCATGGCTGGCCAACCACGCACTTTCAGCGGAAATTGCTGGGACCGGAACGTCTCGTTCAAACCATCCATCAGTTGCCGCCCCAGCCGGGCGATGTGAGCGATTCCGTCGCGTTCGCGCAGGATCTTCAGCACCGCGCGCGCGGCGGCAACACTGAGCAGATCGCCGTGGAACGTCGCCCCGATGAACGTGTCGGTGCGCGGTTCGAGAATCGCGCGTTTGCCGACGACCACCGAGCCGGGATAGCCGTTGCACATCGCTTTGCCGAACGTGGCGAGGTCGGGTTTGATGCCAAACACTTCCTGCGCGCCACCCAGCGCGAACCGAAAACCGGTCTTCACCTCGTCGAGGATGAACACCGCGCCGTGCTGGTCGCAAAGCTGCCGGACACCTTCGAAGTAGCCGGGCGCGGGGCCGTCGCCCTGATACGCCTCGATGATGACTGCGGCGACTTCGTGGTTGAGCGCAGCGGCAAGAGCCGGCAGATCGTTGTAGGGAACATCGCGGATCAGTTCCTGTTCAAAGCGTGGACTACCGGGATCCTTCGGAATACACCAGTCGAACCAGCCATGATACCCGCAGCGCACGATCTTCTCGCGTTTCGTGTGAACGCGCGCACAGCGAACAGCAGCCGTCGTCGCCGACGAGCCGCCGATGAGGTTGATGACCATCTCGGCACAGGGGATCGTCCGGCAAAGTTCCTCGTCGAACTCGATCACGGCCGGATGCTCCAAGCTGAAGAGCGTCCCCTGCTCCATCTGTTGTCGGACCGCCTCGTTCACCTCGGGATCACAGTGGCCGATGATGATGGGGCCGTAACCGAGGAGATAATCCAAATAGCGACGACCATCCACGTCCGAGAAATATGCGCCACGCGCCTGCGTCGCAAAGTGGGGTCCGCCCCGCAACGTGTACTTGCCGGTGCGCCGATGTGCCTGACCACCGCCTGCCAGCACCAGCTTGGCGCGGTCCCACCAGCGATGCGATTCGGGATTCAAGGAGTGATAATCAGTCGGCTTTGACATGAGCCAAGAACTACTCCAACGCCCGAAAACGTCAATTCTGCAGCCGGCCAACTTGCACCGGTGTGCTACACTGCCGCACAGTTATGCAAGATACCGGCCCGCAACTGTTGGATGTGACGGCGTTGCTTGATGACCCGCGCTTGTCCAAGTCGCATCAAACTCAACGC
>CAZEQV010000111.1:6944-10368 GCA_964514435.1 uncultured Verrucomicrobiota bacterium | reverse complement strand
GATCCCACGTCATTGCCACGTGATGCCACTGATTGTCATTGTAGCTCCCCGATGTCGTCACTTCACGGGCCGGCTCGCCGTCCGGAAGTCCAGCCATGACGGAACTGATCGTGCCATCTGGATTGATTTGAATGTTCCACCCCCGCAGATTCGCATCTCGTGTGGCCAAAACCATCCCATAGTCGGTTTCACCCGATTTTACCCAACACTCCACCGTCATGTCCGTGTTGATGGCTGGATCAAGGTCATCGTGGTCGGCCACAGTCAGGTAGTTCTGGCCATCGAACTGCAAGACATAGGAACAATTGGTGACACACGGGTCGCGAAACCCAACTCCATACGTCCGCGCCAGATACCGGTTTCCACTGTCAACGATCTCAATCACATCCCAGCGCCCCGCCTGCGTCGTCAACACGGGTGTCTGGTTCTCGGCCCACCGCAATGATTGCGGCCAAACATTTGTCCGGCCTCCCGCCTCGTCCTGTTCGATGAGCAATCGGAATGATCGCCCCGCCACATGAGAGCCAAAATCCCAATGGGCATGGTTAGTGAGCACGATCGAATACAACGCTGCCGGTGCCGCCAACACAGCACTATGTCCCAAACTGGTAAAGGAATCAGTGCCGACTGGCCAGGTGGTGCGGGTTTGACCATCCATTGTGACCGACCGGGCCGTCAGGTTGCTGGCGACATTCAAATGGCCGGTCACATTTAACTCACCGGCATCAACACCAGTTGTCCAGACAGAGACTGCCAGCAGGCCACACAACACACTGGACTGGGTGAAAGAGAAGATTCTCTGGTTCATGGCTCGCGTTCTCCTTTGATTGCGCTGAATTGATTGCTAACGAAAAACTGCCTCACAACGCCCAGAGCTTCGCAAAAGGTCACAATACTGTCTATCAGGCAAACCCCTGATTCTTGGCTAGGGGATTTCCCTCGCCGGAAGTAAGGGTTTCCCCTACTTGAGAGCAGGGATTTTTTTGAAAGCGTGCCGCACGCGGACCAGTTGCAGTCGAAAGTCTCTCAACGAATATGGCGGTCAGGTACAACCTCTCCAACGGCGTATAGGGAGCAGTCTGGGCGGCGGTAGTAAGGTTGCTGTTAACTTCGGGCGATCTTTTGCACGAGCCGCCGTCCGTGGTCGAGGAGGGCAGCAACACGGCGCGGAGCACTGGATTCGCTGTAGATGCGGATGATCGGTTCGGTGCCGGAGGCGCGAAACATCAGCCACGAATCGTCTTCTGCAATGTATTTCACACCGTCGAAATCTTTCATCGCCGCCAACGGCGAATCCAGCAACTTGGCCGGTGGGTCGCCGCGCAACGTTTCAATCAGCAGCGCGCGTTTCTCCAGCGGATAATGCATGTCAATCCGATCATACGCGCTGCGGCCAAACTCGCGTTGGAGGTCGGCGGTCAGTTCCGAGCATGTCTTGCCGGTCACCGCCAGCAATTCCAGCAACATCAGGTTGGCCACGATGCCGTCACGTTCCGGTATGTGGCCTTGGAAGCCGATGCCGCCGCTCTCTTCGCCGCCAATCAGCACATCGTGCTGCCGCATTTGGGCGCAAACCCATTTGAAACCGACCGGCACCTCGGTCCATTTCAATCCGTAAGCGCGGCAGATACGGTCAATGAGGAACGTCGAGTTGCTGGACTTGACGACCAAGCCGGTGCGCGCGCCGCGATTGCGAAGCAGGTGCAGCAATAGCATCGCAAAGACCAGTTGAATGGATACGTACCGGCCGCAGTCGTCCACGACACCCAACCGGTCCGCGTCGCCGTCGGTGGCCAGGCCGACATGGGCCTTTTGCTTTTTCACTTCGCGACAGAGCGCGGCCAGATTTGGGCCGATGGGTTCCGGGTTGATTCCGCCGAACAACGGATTCCGGTCGGCTCGAATCGAGGTGACCCGGCAACGTTTCCCCATCAGCACATCGGCCAGCAAAGTTCCGCCGCTGCCGTGCATGGAATCCACCACCACGCGCAACCGGCTGTTTCGGATTTCGGGAAGGTTGACGATCTTCTTGGCGGCCGCCACGTGAGCTTGCCGGGGATCGCAGATTTCAACCATTCCCGCTGCGATGCCGGCATCGAATGGCACCGACTTGACCGCTGGTTGATCGAGGAGCAATTCAATCTCGGCGCACATTTCGGGTTCAGCGGAGCCGGCAAACTCGGCCTTCAGTTTGTAGCCGTTGAACGTCGGTGGGTTGTGGCTGGCGGTGATCATCACGGCACCGGCCAGTTGACGGTTCCGCACCGCATAGCTCACGGCCGGTGTGGGAACGGATGTGGGCGGATAGAGGGCTTTGATGCCATTGCCGGCCATCACTTCGCAAACGATTCGGGCGAAAGTCTCCGAAAGGAACCGGTTGTCATATCCCACCATGACTGCCAACGAACCAGCACCGGCATGTTTGTGCCAATAATCGGCGGTGGCTTGGGCAACGCGTCGGACGTTTTCGAAGGTGAAATCTTGCGCGATGATGCCACGCCAGCCGTCGGTGCCGAATTTGATTTTAGCGGGTGACATGGCTGCGAAGTTCTTCGATGGCCCTGGCGAGGTCGCTGGTTTTGTGGCGGAACAGCGAATTGCCGGCAACAAGCACGTTGGCGCCCGCCTGCACACATTGCCGGGCGGTGGCAGGGTTGATGCCGCCGTCGGCGATGATGTCCAAATGCGGAGCGGCGGCGCGGAGTTCGCGAATCTTGGGCAGCATTTCCGGCATGAAGGCTTGGCCGCCGAAGCCGGGGTTGACGGTCATGACGATGATTTGATCAATCTGACCGAGGAACTTTGAGAGCTTCTCGACGGGTGTAACGGGATTGATGGCCAGGCCGGCGCGTTTGCTGTGACCTTTGATCAACGAGACTGTCCACGCCACGTCATGGCGAGCCTCGGCTTCCACGTGGACGGTGACGTGATCCGCGCCGGCTTCGATGAACCGGTCAATGTAGCGTTCGGGACGTTCGATCATGAGATGAACGTCGAGAGGCAACCGGGTGGCGTGACGGATGGCCCGAATGGTGTCGGGACCGAAGGTGATGTTGGGGACGAAATGACCGTCCATCACATCGCAATGAATCCAATCGGCGCCGGCCTCGGTGGCGCGTTTGGTTTCGTGGGTGAAATGACCAAAATCGGCGGCGAGAATCGAAGGCGCAATGATGAGTTGTTTGGTGGTCATCGGTGCCAATGTTAATGGCCGTGGCCTTCATGTCCATCGGAAAACGGGCCGCCGTCTCCCCACTTCGTTTCGTAGAAAACCACGCCGGCGGCCAGCAAAGCGAGAGCCGCCAACAGCCAAAGAATCGGCATGAGCGCGCGTTTCATGGTCACCGTTTCAGACGGACACCGATCGAGGAAGATCGCGTGACCACGGGAGGAGGCGACGCGGACGGCTTGGCGGCCGGTGGGG
>CAZEQV010000111.1:0-6844 GCA_964514435.1 uncultured Verrucomicrobiota bacterium | reverse complement strand
GGGTGCGGGTGGTTCCACCACGACAAACTTGCGGCCTACGAGTCCGAGCAGGTACGTGTACGCTTGAAAATCCGTGCCAGCAAAGTTGTTCAACACGCCTTCGATGGTTCGGTGCTCATGGACAAGCTGGATGAAATCGAGGTCACCGGCATCGAGCGATGAAAGCTTGCCGGGCAACGGTCGTGGCAACGTCAACCGGGACTTCATCGGCGGCATTTCGCCGAGGTTCTTGATCTCATCAAGTTGGCGGAGTCCCTCCAGCAGCAATGCCTCCGTGGATTCCAAGATTCGGGAGGGAAACGCTCGTTCCTCGATCTTGTCCATTTCGAACGTGCCACTGGTCCAGCGCAACATCCGGTAAAATATCTTGTGAGCTTCGAGCGATTCGTTGCCGTCAATGGTCGCGAACTCGACGTGACCTTCCTGCAGATAGATGCGTCCTTCGCCCTGGTCAGTCCGCAGAATCAGCACGCCGCTTTTGCGCGATGACATCAGCAACTGCAAGATGTCCGGCAAGGGGATTTCTTCCAGCAACCCTCGAAAAGTTTCTATCGTGGGATGCGCGGAGGGTTTGGGCATCGGCAGAGGAGGAGCCGTGGCCGGTTTGGGTGTGGTTGCGCCCACTGGCGGCGGTGGCGAGACCAGGTTCGCGCCGGCTCCAAGGTTGAATCGGGGCAAGGAGGCCGGATTGGTGGGCGCCAAGGTCGGTGCGTTGGTGTACGGCACCACGATTTTCATGATGCATCGTCCGACGAAAATCTGGTCGCCTTCGTGAAGTGTCTGCGGCTCGGAAATACGCTTGCCGTTGACAAACGTTCCATTGCGCGAGCCGAGGTCTTGAATCGTCAACACGTCACCGGACTGGGTCACGGCAGCGTGCCGGCGGGATACGCCGTCTTCGGGCACCACGATATTGGAGCTGGCCAGACGGCCGATGACGATTTCGCCCACGGCGGGGATCAGGACGGTTGTGCCTTCCTGTTTACCCGACAAGATTCTGATAGCAAACGTGGCCATCTCAATAAGCCTTCCAAGCAACTTGCGCACCGCACTCAGTGAAATCGTGGCGATAGTAAGCACCCTTGCCCCCACGGGTCAAGGTCGCCGCGCGATTTCACCCTGTAGTGGACCCGGAAAACTGGACAGGTTTTTGGCCATTCGTTAGATGGTGAAATCGAGTCTGGAAAGCAAGGTTCATGAGTACGAAGAAACGACAGCAGCATCCACGGGCCTTCAAGGCCAAGGTGGCCTTCAAGGCCGCAAAAGAACGGCTGACGGTTGCCCAGATCGCCCCGACTTGGTGGCCGAGAATCGCACCCTCAAAGCCGAGCTCCAGCGCGTGCGCGAGCAGCGCGACATCCTAAAGAAAACGCCGGGCATCCTCTCCGAGGCCCCCAAGATCGCTACGAGCGCATCACCGCGATGAAAGCCGAACACTCCCTGACCGCCCTCCGTGCCGCCCTCGGCGGTGACCCATGCCGGCTATTACGCTTGGCAACAGCGCGGTCGCAGCGACCGCGCGCAAACCGACGCCCAACTCCTAGCCGAGATTGCGGCGATCCATGCCACCCATCGCGGGCACTATGGCGCGCCGCGCATCCATGCCGAACTACAGGCCGAAGGCCAGCGGCACAGTCGCAGGCGCATCGCCCGCTGACTTTGCCACACCGGCTTGCGCGATCTGTGTGCCCGGCGGTTTGTGCCCCGCACCACCGACAGTCGGCACGACCACCTGATCGAGCCCAACCGCTTGGCGACCCATCCGCCCCGACCGGCCCCAAGCAAATCTGGGTGGCCGACCTGACCTACGTGCCCACCGCTGTCGTCTGGTTGTACGTGGCCGTGATCATGGATCTGTACAGTCGCCGCATCATCGGCTGAGCCGCCCAAGCGAGCTTGTGGCCACCTCCCCACCGTGCTGGCCGCGCTGCGCATGGCGTTGACCCACCGGCATCCCTCCGCCGCTCTGCTCTACCACACCGATCGCAGCGTTCAATACGCCAGAGGCGAGCATCGCGAAGTCTAGACCGCGGCGGGGATCGAACCCAACCTGAGCCGGGTGGGCAACCCCTACGACAACGCGCGATAGAAAGTTTCATGGCCACCTACAAACGCGAATGTGTCGCGCTGGCCGCAGCGGGCGGCGGCTATGCCGACCATCGGGAAGCAACCCGCGACTTCTTCGCGTGCATCGAGGGGGCTACTACAACCGCCAGCGCCGCCACAGTGCGCTAGGCTACCAAACCCCGCTGGATTTTGAAGCCAATGTCAACCAAACCTCAACCGAGACACCCCTCAGGGCGTAAACAAGTCGGGGCAATCCCACTTCGGTTTGTCCCCACATCCTCACAATCAGCACAGCCGAACCGCCGCTACAATACGGAACCCCATTCGCACAAAAACAATCTTTCACCGTCCTGCAAATTGGGCGCACCGAAAAGGTCTGAGCTGGTCCGGAATTGAAGGTCGCGAAATCCTGGTCGTGCAGGGCCCGCGCCGCGCCCTTGGTTCACACCCCAAACCAACGGCGGGCACCGCCTACACGACTGGCGTGCCCGCCCTGCAAGACTTGCGGTGCACTCCCCGCAAAGCCCGTGACATGCTGGCACAGCGGATGGGAAAAGACGCTGCGAAACCGAGTTTCGCCGTCAAGCGCGTTCCCAAACGGAGCTTGTGAACGAGGGGGAGGACGAGCAGGAGGGTGAGATGAGCAGGAGGGGAACGAGGAGTAGCCGTGTGGCTAGACGTTTCTCCGCGAAAGGATTCAGCAGACAAGAGCGCGAAGAAGGAGCCGTGGCTGCGCAAGCAGGGACGCTTGCACCACCAAGAAAAGCAGGACGCGGAAGTATGCACGCCCACGGCAGACCATTAAACTTTGCTGTCCGCCCATCCGCTGCCGGCGTTGAAAAATCCGTTGCAACTCGACGGGCAACCCGTAGAATCGCCGCCCCTTCGATGAGGTATCGAAACCCAAATCCCAGGAACGACAGTTTGACATGAAAAGCTACAACATCGCGGTCATCGGCGGCGACGGCACCGGGCCGGAAGTGGTGCGCGAAGCTCTCAAGGTGCTCGACGTGGCCCAACGCAAGTTTGGGTTCACACTTCATTACACCCATTACGATTTCGGTGGAGAGCGGTATCTGAAGACGGGCGAAACGTTGCCGGATTCGGCGATTGAGGAGTTCCGCAAACAGCACGCCATCTTTCTCGGGGCCATTGGCCATCCCGATGTGAAGCCGGGCGTGTTGGAAGTCGGCATCCTCCTGAAAGCACGGTTCGCCTTGGATCAATACATCAACCTTCGCCCGGTGAAACTTTACCGGACGGAAGATTGTCCCTTGAAAGACAAGTCGCCCAAGGACGTGGACTTTGTCGTCGTCCGCGAGAATACCGGCGGCATTTACACCGGTGTCGGCGGGGTTGTTCAAAAGGGCACCCCGATGGAAATCGCGACGCAAGTGATGATCTATGGACGGCCCGTTGTGGAGCGTTGTGTCAAGTACGCCTACGAGTACACACGCCGTCGGAACAAGAAGAAGATGTTGACGCTCGTTCACAAGTGCAACGTCCTCACCCATGCCGGTGACCTCTGGGTTCGCACCCACAAGGAACTCGGCGACCGCGATTACAAGGACATCAAACAAGACTACAATCACGTGGACGCCGCGACGATGTGGTTTGTCAAGCAGCCGGAATGGTATGATGTCATCGTAACGGAAAACCTGTTCGGCGACATCATCACCGACCTTGCCGCCATCATCCAAGGTGGCCTCGGCGTGGCGGCGGGAGGCAACATCAATCCCGAAGGCGTATCCATGTTTGAACCGATGGGCGGCAGCGCGCCCAAATACACCGGGCAAAACGTCATCAACCCCATCGCCGCCATCAACGCAGCCGGCATGATGCTCGACACGGTGGGTGAATCCGCGGCGGCGGTGGCCATTGACAAGGCCGTTACCGGCGCGCTCAACAGCGGCAAGATCAAGTCGCTGGCCGCCGGCAAGATGGGCATGGGAACCACACAAATCGGCGATTTGATCGCCAGCATGGTTTAGGAGCGAGAAATGAGCAGGAACTATAATGTGGCCGTGGTCGGCGCAACCGGCGCCGTCGGCATTGAGATGATCAAGACCTTGGAGAAACGCAATTTCCCAGTTGGAAAATTGACATTGTTGGCCTCAGCACGTTCGGTCGGAAAGAAACTGAAATACAAAGGCGAAGACGTGACCGTCGCCGAGCTGACCAGAGACTCGTTCAAAGGAATTGAGATCGCGCTGTTCAGCGCGGGCGGCAGTATCTCCAAGGAGTTTGCCCCGGCAGCCGTCCAAGCCGGCTGCGTGGTCGTGGACAATTCCAGCGCGTTTCGGATGGATGACATTGTGCCGCTGGTGGTGCCGGAGATCAACGGCGACGATGTGAAGAAGCACAAGGGCATTATCGCCAATCCCAACTGCACTACCGCAATCACGTTGATGGCGTTGTATCCGCTGCACCAGGCGTTCCATTGCACCCGCATTTTTGCGTCGAGTTACCAAGCCGTTTCCGGCACGGGCGCCAAGGCTATTGCGGAATTGGAGCGGCAAGTGGACCAAGTGGTCAAGGGTCAGCCGGTCACGAAAGAAGTTTATCCGCACCAGATCGCGTTCAATGTGTTGCCTCATGTGGATTCCTTTCTGCCTACCGGCTACACCAAGGAGGAAATGAAGATGGAGAACGAGGGCCGAAAGATCATGCACCATCCTTCATTCCGCGCCAGCGTCACCTGCGTGCGCGTGCCGGTCTACCGGGCGCATTCGGTGGCCGTCAGCGCTGAGTTCCAGAAACCCGTGACGCTGGAGGCCGCCATGCAGGCACTGCGTAAAGCGCCCGGCTTGGATGTCTTGGATGATCCTTCAAAAGCGGTGTATCCGTTGCCGCTTTACCAGGCCGAAAAATACAACTGCGCCGTGGGACGAATCCGGAAAGATTGCGCGCTGGAAAACGGATTGTGCTTCTGGGTATCAGGCGATCAGTTGCTGAAAGGCGCCGCGCTCAACGCCGTGCAAATAGCCGAAGTGCTGATCCGGTAAGTGTCAGTAGCCCGAGCTGCCGGGCAACCGCATTCCGCCCATCGCACCGCCGCCTTCCCAATTTTGGGGGCGGTTCCACGGGATCGTACTCACATTGTTCTCATCGGTCGTGGCGCAGCCGTTTGAGAAGAATGTGATCATCCCCAAGAACAATCCCAGCAGGATCGCGCGTTGAGCCATGGAAAACTCTCAGTGAATCACGATGTCGCCCACGCGGGGATCCAAGCGTTGAAAGCCCGGCAGCATTTCTGCGATCGCGGTGGTCGGATTCACGGCAATCACATTGGCTTTGCCCACCAGCGTGTTGTCGCGAAAAACAAGGAATTGAGTGTTGGGTCGGACTTTGTGGACTTGTCCCACATCGAACACCACAAATCCCCAGCGATTGTTGACCTCGGCAACTGAGCCGCGGACGCCTACCGGCGTGACTTTGAGGTCTTCAACCTCCTTGACCAAACGGTCCCGCTCCGCACTGAGCGCCACCAACTGATCCCCAATGACTTTGTTTTCTTTCTCCAGTACGGCAACTTTCTCCACCGCCTTCTTCAATTCCGCTGGATCAACCTTTTCGCCATCCGCGGCTCCCTGCAGCTCTGCCAAAGTTTTCTCAAGCGTGGCAACCTTGCCCTTCGTGTCTTCCACTTGTTGCCGAAGCTCGGCCACCTTGCCCTTCTCCGCCTCGAGTTCACGCGTCCGCTCGCCCAACTCAACCTGTGCGCGTTGACGATCGCCCTCCGCCACGGCGCGCTTCTCCTCGGACTGCTGCAATTTCTGTCCCGTCTCCGCCAACGCCGTGCGCGTCTTGCTCAAATCGCCGCGCGTGTTTGTGAGATCGGTGTTTAACTGGGCTATTTCACCCTTCAGCCCCTCTTTCTGGGTCTTGACTTGGTTCGTGATGACCAAAGAGCCGATGGAGGCAAGAATCACAATGATAGGAGCTACGATTTTCACCAGTCTATTCATATTCGATATCTCCGGCTGAGAAGTTGTTCTGACAGCGGAGACAATCTATTCAATTTCCCCAAACGCTGTCAACTCATCCCTCGAATCGGGTGTGGTTGCGGGCACACTCCAAGTTTTGGGTGGCGCAAGCGACCCTGCTTGTGCCAACGCCTCCGACAACGTCTGACGGGGCGTTGTCATCGGCACGTGATGGAACCACAACCTCGTTGTTGTCGCAGTCCGGTGGAGGGGAGGAGAGCCGTACGGCGACGCGCCTCTACGCGAAAAGACACACCACAAAGGCGTGTCAAGACAGAGCCTGTGGCTGCGCAAGCAGGGACGCTTGCGCCACCGGGAAAGAAGCAGGAATCGGTAGTATGCCCCCCGGCACCCGATCAAAACTTGCCGCGCGCCCTTCAAGTTTTCAGTTCCGTCGTTGATTTTCCCTGAACCACACGATACAAACGACTTGACGGGGTTATGTTCGGGCAGACACTCAAAATGGCAGTCGCTGTGGCGCTCGCGTTGCAGGTCTTCAACGCCATTTCTGTCTATTCTCAACCGGAGGCGGCCAAGACGACGGACGCCGAGCTGTTTTTCGAACGCTATCACCAAGCGGTAGGATTCGTTCGCCAAAACAGGCCACAAGAAGCGCGCGCTGTCATGGATATGCTGGTCAAAGATGTGAGCCGGTCGCCTTGGATCGAAATCGGGATGCTCAAAACCGCGCAACTTAACGAGACCGGCGACAGCAAACTTGCGATGGAAATGTACGAATTGCTCCTGAAACGCCTCGGCGTCGCTCCGTACTTCGAAGGACAGAAGGAACG
>CAZEQV010000110.1:0-10383 GCA_964514435.1 uncultured Verrucomicrobiota bacterium | reverse complement strand
TGCCATGTTTCGTCAGTTGAGTCAGTTCGATCTTGAATAAGCCCGGTCAGACGGGCGATTCCAGCATTTCCACAAACTGTTGAAGCAGGTAGCCCAGCAGGTGAATCTGCAGGATGGCTTTGTCGCGAGGCTCAAACATGTCCAGACCGTGCCGGTTCAAATCCAGCTCATGGATGTTGTGGCGTTCTCCCAGTATGAGTCGCGCTTGATTGACCGCGCTCATCCAAGCGCGTGTATGCTCCACAGGAACCACCAGTTGACAGCAATCCTTGGTGCGCGGTTCGGGTTGCATGTTGATCAGATCGCGCGCGACTACATCCGCCGAAGCGGCGAACAATTGCCGCAATTCGGGGGCCATCAACTCAAACCATTCGTCGTTGAATTTCTTTTCGTCCACGGTTGGCGGCGGAAACAATCGCCCCCGATATTGCGAATCCGACAACTGCAACAAGTCCGGCAACTCCTGCAAACAGGCGGCCATGATCGGTTCGATCCCGCTGATGCGGATCCGTCGGCCATCCAACGGGCGCACGCGCAGCTTGCTCATGGCGCGGATTTCTCCAACGTGGCCAACAACTGATACGCATGAAGCTGTTGCACGTAGAATTCAGCCTTCTCGCGGTCGCCCATCCAGACAATGGATCGTCCCCGATCCTGTATTTCCTTCATGTGACGCTCCGCCCGAAGGCGTGGGTACCCGAACACGCGCTGAAAAACAAACGTCACATAACTCATCAGGCTGATGGGGTCGTTGTGGACAACCACACTCCACGGTGTGGAGCGATCCGTCCTCCTGATCGAGCCTTTCTTGGATGAATCCCCGCTGCGTGACATGGGGATAGCTCTACCAGAACCAAGCCCGGCAACCAAGTATTTCAAAGGTTTTGCCCCGTTGGGTCCTGCCGGCAGATTTGCAGTTGAGAGCGGGCGCATTTTCGGATACAGGACAGTGGCGCTGTGCGCCCGTAGCTCAGTTGGATAGAGCATCGGATTTCTAATCCGGCGGTCGCGTGTTCGAATCACGCCGGGCGCGCCAACTCGCTTTTCTGGTCTTCGGCGGGCCTCCGAGTATCTTCGAGGACAACCTTCGAGGACAACTTTGACAACGGCCGAAGCGCCTGATAGCTTTTGGGCGCAGTGAAACAACACAATCAACCCATTCCCGCCAGCCGATATCCGTTTGGATTCTGGATCTATTTCGGCTTCAGCCGCCTGCGGGCAGTGGGTTGACGCAACCAGAAACCGTCTAACCGTCCCGCAGACACGGGGCGGTTTTTTATTGCTCTCAACCATCCCGGCGCGGGCTGAAAAAAGGAAATCAACCATGATCATCGTGATGAGACCCGGCAGCGGGGAGCCAGAAATCCAGCAAGTGTTGGAGGCTGTGAACAAGTTTGGGTACGAGTCCAAAACCATTCGCGGGGTGGAACGCACGGTCATTGCTTGCGTCGGTGACGAACGGATGCATCACACGCTCGAATCGCTCATCGTACTGCCCCAAGTGGAGAGCGTCATGCCGGTCCAGAAAAAGTACAAGCTTGTGAGCCGGGAATACCGGCAGGAAGACTCTGTTCTCGACGTGGCCGGATTGAAAGTGGGCGGTAGAACATTTCATGTTGTTGGCGGACCGTGTTCGGTGGAGACGCGTGAGCAGACACTGACATCCGCGAAAGCGGTGCGCGATGCCGGTGGGGTGATGTTTCGTGGCGGGGCCTTCAAACCGCGCACCTCGCCCTACGACTTTCAAGGACTGGGCCAGGCCGGCTTGGATTTGCTTCGCGAGGCCCGCGAGGTTACCGGTCTGCCTATCGTCACCGAAGTCCTCTCTCCCCTTGATGTGGAAAAAGTGGCGGAAGTGGCCGACGTGCTGCAAATCGGCGCGCGCAACGCCCAGAATGTTCCCTTGCTCGCGGCGGCAGCGGCGTCCGGCAAGACCATTCTTCTGAAGCGCGGCATTTCCGGTCTTGTGGACGAGTGGTTGCTGGCGGCCGAATACATCTGTGTGCATGGAAACAACAAAGTCATCCTGTGCGAACGCGGCATTCGCACCTTCGAGCATGCGTGCCGGAACACATTGGACCTCGGCAGCGTGGCGGTGGCCAAGAAGGAGACTCACTTGCCGGTGTTCGTGGACCCGAGCCACGCCGCCGGACGGGCGGACATGGTGATTCCATTGGCTCGCGCGGCTGTGGCTGTCGGCGCCGATGGATTGCTTGTGGAAGTTCATCCCGATCCCGCCACCGCCCTTAGCGACGGCGGCCAGCAACTCAAGCCCGATCAATTCGCGCGCTTGATGAAGGAGATCACACCCTTGGTGGTGGCCATGGGCAAACAATTGAAATCAGCCTGACCGGCTACTCGTACCGGATGCCTTTGCGGGCGGCTTGGGTGCGGATGGTTTCAGCGACTTTTTCGTCGAAGGCGTCACCCTTGCCGGTTGCCGAGAGACGGTTCCGTTCCGCAGCAATGAACTCTTCGCGCTGTTTGAGGAGTTGCGTTAGTTGCGCCTGCAACGCGCTGCGTTCCGTTTGCTTCTTTTCCACGTAAGCCTTGAGTTCGGTGTCGCTCAGTTTCCGAAGTTCATCCGGTAACTGATCTTTCTTCACGTCCTCGACCCGGATGATGCCGCTTGCGATTGCGTCAATCAGTTCGCCGCTGCCTTGAACGGTTTTGCCGCTCGCGGCGTTGTAGGCGAGCCGGTCGGCCATCGCCGGTGCGGGCGCCGATTCGGCGGCAAGCTGTTTGGCCATGACCCCGCGGCGACCCGCACCATAGCCGATGAGCGTCCCGCCAATTTCCTTGTTCAACTTGGCGATCTTGTCGTCCATCGGCGTGGCGATGCTGGCCATCGCGCCGTCTTGCGCAATCGCGGTGTATGTGCCTTCCGCGAGCTTGGCGATCTCCTGCCAAATCTCGCGCGTGCCGGCAATGTTTCCGCATTGCACCGTGTTGATGATCAAATCTCGCTTCACGGCTAGTTGGCAGACTTCCGGGTACTTCACGTCGTCCTTGTAATCCATGTGCGGCGGCGCGTCGCCCACGAGAAAGACAATTTTCAAAACATCGCGGCTTTGACTCCATGAAATCTTGGTCACCGCCTCGTGCAACGCTTGATTCACTGACTCCGGCGTGTCACCGCCCCCACCGGCTGCAAATCCGCGCAGATTGCCGTACACGGCGTCAATATCGTCCGTGAGATCAAACAGTTTCGTCACATACTCATCGCCGCGATCCCGGTACCCGATCAGTGCCAGTCGCACTTCGGGTGTTGGTTTGGCGCTGATGATCTGGTTGGCCATGTGCCAAATCTTCTGTTTCGCACCTTCGATCAACCCGCCCATCGAGCCGGTCGTGTCGAGCACGAAACACACTTCCACACGCGGTTTCGATGGTTCGGTCTTGGCCAACGCCACCGTGGCGGCTGCCAGTGATAATAAGAGCATCCAAGTCAGTTTCATGTCTGCTTCTCCCTTCCGTTAATCAATCACTTCATAGATCGTGTCGCCAATGGCGACTTGGACGTTGCGGCCCAGGGCGAACCATTCCTGCGCGTCACGGTTCTTGCGAATGAAGGCGAAATAGTCGTCCGTCCCGAACTTGATCTGCACTCTTCGCGCGTCCTGTTGCTTCTGCACCTCGGAGTCAATCCACTGTTCGTCGTTCTGGAAGAAGTTGCGGCCGCGAACGTACCGGGACTGTTGCGTGTACTGGTCAACGCGCTGCGCGACCTCGGCGTACCCGGACCCCATGCCGGCTCCCATTGCGCGTATCTGTTCCCGCCGAAACGCCATGTCGCTGTTCGGCGACGCCGGTGCGAGTTGCATCGAGCCAGAGGCGCGGGCACCGGCCACGGCGGCGTCACCGGCTTTTTCGGCGTTGTAGGCGATCCAAGCCCTGCCGGCTCCCTCGCGCGCGCTTGTGTCACGGTCGAACTCTTGCATCGAACGCGCCGCCAACGGCACGTTTCGTTTCGCTTCGTCTTCGACAATCAAGTACGCCGTGTAGGGCGTGACGATTCCATATTGCCGGGCCAGGTCAGTGATTTCGTCGCGCAGTTCCTTGTTCTCGCCACGCAACCGGCTTTCATCGAGTAAATATCCGATGCGTCTTGTCGCCCACAGGCGCGGAATGAAATCATGCTCGTCCGCCTTCTCCGGAAAGCTCACGTCGAACGCGAACTTTTGCGGTTTGCCGTCCACTGTTCCTTCGATGATCACAGCGGAACTGCCCTTGCCAGTGAACCGACCGGCCAACACGAGTTGGTCGCCGCGAAACAGGTCCGGCAAGGTCGGGGGATGGAGTTTGCTGAGTGAGATGTCGCCGGTAACCTTGAGCGTGGGGTTCGAGAGGACCGGGTCTTTGATCTTGGTGTAGAAGTTCGACACTTTGATTTCGATGTCTTCCTCCGGCAGGACGTACTGGCTGACCGCGCGGGTTTGTTCGGTGATCTTGTCGAGCAAATGCGTGTTCACGTCGGTGCCGATGCCGAAACAAAAGACGCGCGTGTTGCCGGTGTTGGCCTTTTTCACGGCCGGCAAGATGTCTTCTTCCTTGGTGTTGCCGATGGTGGGTTGGCCGTCGGTGAGAAAGATGATGACATACGGCCGGTCGTGGCCGGGCCGAAGCGACAGCGCTTTGAGCAACGCTTCTTCAATCGCCGTGCCCCCGATGGGTTTGAGTCCTTCGATGAACTCGTTGGCGCGTTGGCGATTGTCGCGTGTGGCATCCACGAGTTTGTGGAACAACGGTTCCGCCTCGGTGGAAAAGCGGATGACCTCGAAGCGGTCGTTGTCGTTCAGGTTTTCCACGCAGAACCGCAACGCTTTCTTGGCTTGTTCGAGTTTCTTGCCGGCCATCGAACCGCTGGTGTCGAGCACGAACGCGACGTCCTTGGGAACAATCTTGTCACCGGCTGACTCCGCGCCCGGTGACGCCAGCAAGAGGAAGAATCCGGCCTCCTCACCTGGCTTGCGGTAGGTGAGCAGGTTCACGCCCACATCTTTGTCTTGTTCCGACCAGAACACCTGAAAATCGGTGTCGGGCTTCACGTCCTTTGCCTCGAACCCGATTGTGGCGCGGTCCGTGCCGGTGCGCTTGATTTCGACGGTGTGGCTGGGCGAATAGATGGCTTTGAGCGGGCGCTTGGCGTCGAGCTCGATCTTCACGCTGACGGACTTGATCGGGGCAGAGGAGAACTTTTCCGTGTTGAGCGGGTACGTGTAGCCGACGAGGCCGGCATCAGCTTTGAGCAGTTGGGTGTAGGATAGCGTGATGTGTTTTCTCTCGGTTGGTTCGATGGGGAAGATGCGAACTTTGAACGTGTCCCGGTCAGCGTACTCCAACAAGGCCGGATCTTTCATCTTGCGGACGATGTCCTCGTAAATCTGGCGGGCCTTCTCGGCCGGTAAGAGTTCGGCTTCGACGGGTTTGCCGCCGATTTCCATCACGAACTTGTCGAGTTGCGCGCCTTTGGGCACCGGGAACAGATAGGTGCCTTCGAGTCGTTGATTGTTCGGGTTGTAGAATTCCTGGTCTATCGAAGTGCGCGCCACCTGACCGGATATCTTCACGGTGACGTGGTGGTACACCACTTCCAACGGCGCGAACTGATAGACACGCGGCGGCGGCGGCCATGGTCGGGGATGGGGATGCGGCGGATGCGGCCACGGTGGGCGTGGGTGCCACGGGGGCGGATCATGGATGATGATCAAACCATCAGCAACCGCGCCGCCGGTCAGACCCAACAGCAGCGCCAAGAGAGTAAGCCACTTTTTCATGACACCCTATATGACCACGGTTTGCCGGAAATGTTCCGTAAAGAGGGTGTAAAAGTTGCCGGCTCTTTCAGACCCGGGTGATTCGCCACAGCAGCCAGATACCGCCGATTTGGAACACGAGGATGGGCAGCCACAAGATCGCTTCGGGATACAAAGAGGGGCTGAACTTGAGCGAGTTGGCCAGGACAGACATGAAATAGTAACTGAAAGCCAATCCCAAACTGAGCGCGATGCCGATGGATGTCTCCCGCCGGCTGGTTTTGATGCCCAGCGGGATTCCAATCATGGTGAACGCCACGCACGCCACCGCTTGGGCGAACCGAAAGTGCATCTCCATCAATCCCGCCGCCGGGTAGATTCCGCGGGCGCGCAACGCGCCCAGTTCTTTTCCCAGCTCGCCGAGGCTCATGTCCCGCAGTTCCTTGGTGATCTTGCGAAACGCCTGGCTCATGTCCAATTCCATCGGATACCGGTGCGCGGTGATGCCCGGGCGGATTTTCCTGAAGTTCGTGGGGTCGTCAGGGTCGCGGATGTCGCCCCGCACGTCCTGCAAATCAAGAATGAGCTTCTTTTCCTGCGGCCGGCTGATGACACTGGCTTTGCGGGCGCGCAGGCTGGAAATGACGTTCCCCTTTTGATCGAGAGAATACACGATCAAGTCGAACAACTGCGAATCCTGCTTGGCGCCGATGTACAAGACGATGCCGGGAAAATCACGGATGTAGGTGCCTTCTTCGAGCATCGCCAACGGGCGTTCCACACCGGTCCGCACGAACAGTTCCTTGACCTTCATCCGGCAACTGGGCGACAACCATCCGGTCACGTAAAACGCCAGTCCCGCCATGACGAGCGAAAGCAACACCACCGGCGCGGCCACTTGCAGGAGACTGACGCCGCTGGCGCGCATGGCCGTGATCTCGTGATCCGCGCTCATCCTCCCGAACACCAGCAACGCCGCCGCCAGCATGGCCATCGGCAACGTGAACGTCAGGACATACGGCAACGTCAGCACAATCAACGACCCGACCGCGTCCAGTCCCATCTGGCGGTTCACCAGCATGTCGCTGAGTTTCCGCATCATTTGCCCCATCAACAGGACAAAGGTGAACACCACCAGCCCCAGAATCAGGGCGACCAGCGCTTCGCGTGTGATATACTTCTGAAGAATGTTCATCCGCCGCCCACATCCATAGCAAGTGCCACCCCGCTCCGCAAACCTTCCCGCCATGATCAAGATTGACCTGCACATGCACACCGGCGAAGACCCCAAAGACGGGATCGCCTACCCGGCCACCACCCTCATAGACAAAGCCGCCGCGCTCGGATTTGCCGCCATCGCCATCACGCTGCACCGGCAGGTGCTCGAAGACACCCGCGTCTTCGATTACGCCCGCGACAAAGGCGTTCTCCTTATTCCCGCCGTGGAATGGACCATTCACCGGCGCGACGTGTTGCTCTACAACATCCACCAGCGCGACGCCGAAACGCTCCACAGTTTTGACGACTTGCGAGCCTACCGGCAGCAGCGCGGTGACGATCTGCTCGTGGTGGCGCCGCATCCGCACTATCCGGTCGGCCACAGTCTCGGCAAGGAACTGCAACGCAACCTCGATGTGTTTGACGCCATCGAACACGCGCAAATCCATTTGCCGTGGTATAACCCCAACCAATCAGCCGTCGCCCTGGCTCGCCAGCACCAGATACCGGTCATCGCCAACTCCGATTCCCATGCGCTCTGGATGTTTGGCCGACACTACACGTGGGCGGACGCCGAACCGACCATCCCCTCCATCTTTCGCGCCATCCGGGAAGGGCGCGTCGAAATCGTCAGCCCGCCGGTCACGTTGGGGGAATGTTGGCGGATGTTCTTTTTCGATCCCGTTTTCCACCGGAAGAAGGGGCGCATCGTCCGCAGCTTCGAGTGACAACGACCGAACCGGTCACTTCACAAGCGCACTCGCCCACCGCGCCGGTTGTCCGAGCGATAGCTCCGTCCAGAAGACGCGGAACCCGTCTGTCACCGCCACAACACGCGGCATTTCGGCTCGCGAAGTTTCCGCCGACAATCGCCGCGCCGGCAACCACGTCTTGCCGGCATCCTCGGAACGCGCGGCCATGATGGCTCCCGCGCTCTCCCACGTGGCCAGCAAGGTGCCATCGGCGGACGCCGCCAAATCAGACGCGCGCGCGTTCTTGTCACCCAACCGGCTCTGTTGCTTACCGGCCAGATGATACAGACCAACATCGCCCTCGCGTCCCGTCCACACCACGGCGTGTGCCGCGTTCGATTCCGTCAATGCCAGTCCGCCGCCCACATGAGGACAACCATCGAACTTCCAACCAAACACGCCGATTGTCTCCGGTAAATCCCACGTGACACCGTTGTCATGGGAACGAATCAACGCCATATCGCGGGGCGAATGTTGCCGGTACAGAACAGCCAACTCGCCATCGCGGCTGGCAACCAGCCGGTTCCAGCAACACTCGCAGGTGGGATCCGCGAGCGACTTGTTGGCCGACCACGACTGGCCGGCATCGTTCGATTGTGCGTACCGCAAACCTTGCCGGCCGGTTCGGCTGTCCAGCCACACGAGGTGAAACGTCCCGCGCGCATCGCTGGCGATGTCCAAGAACCCGTGTCCCGTCGTCAAACCGCTGTCCGATGGATTTGGTCCCTCACGCCAAGTGCGACCACCGTCGGAAGACGTGGCCGTGCCCGGCGGACCGCCCCCCCACGGATCGGTGCCGGGGCGCGTCCACACTGCCACCAATCGCTCACCGTGCCCGGCAATCTGGGCGTCCATGCCACGATGCAAAGAAGTCACCGCGCCGCCCGTCGGGATAACCCGGGAAGGTCCCCAAGTTTTCCCGCCGTCGAGTGACCGTTGATGGCGAATCACCGGAGCGTGTCCGTGACCCGAGGCGTCCGCGGTCAGCAGGTCAACGACATTGCCCTGCGCGTACACATCGAGGCTCACGATGCCGGTTGCCGATTCGTGGTGTGAGGTGGCCGGCTTCGCACAGCCGGCCACCATCACCATCCCACAGATAATCAAACTGCGGATTACCATTTCCATTCCAGCCCTCCATAGAACGACCGTCCTTCGCCGGGATGAAACACGCGCGGTGTCCCAAACGCCGTCGAAGCATCCGCAATCGGTTCGACTGCGGAAGCGTAATTCTCGTCCGTCAAATTACGCGCCTCGAAATACACGGACAGACCGCGTGCGCTCCGGTATCCAATCTTTGCGCCGAGCGTGAAATACGAGTCCGAACGCAACGTGTTGGCGTAATCGGCCCAAGTGCGGCTGGGCACCCATTGCACGTTGGGGCCGACGTAGAATCCGCACGGATGTTCGTAGAGCAACTCCGTCCGCAACACGTGTTCCGGTATGCCCGGCAGGCGGTTGTCTCCATACAGGTCGTCATCACGGAAACGGAAATCGCTCCAGTTATAGATTTGCCGCAACATCAGTTTGTCCGCCGCGTTCTCGCCGCACAACCCTTCGACGAGCTTGACGCTCGCGCCGAGTTCCACTCCTTGATGCGTGGTGTCGGGGCCGTTGACGGTGCCGAGCGGATTTCCGAGCGCGTCGTTGAGCGTCAGCAGTTCGTCTTTCAGCCAGGAATGGTAGTACGTCACATCCCAAGCGTACCGGTCGCGTTCACCACGCATCCCGACTTCGGCGGTCGTGGCGGTTTGCGCGTCGAGCGAGCGCGTCAGGATATCGCCGGCCGGACCGCCGAGTTGGATAAACTCAATACTCGTGGGCGGCTCGAAACTGCGGCTGACACTGGCGAAGAACTGTCCGAAGCCAGCCCAATCGTAGAGCAGGCCAAGTTTGGGATTGAATCCCCAGTAATCCTGATCGCGGGATTGATCCCCGTTGGGATCGGTGTCGAACCGGTCGTTATAGTTGCGGATCGCGTAAGTCCCTTGCGCCCCGGCCACCAGCGCGAGTGATTCCGTGACGTAATGCTGGTTCTCGGCGTACAGGTCGAGATTGGCGGCGTTCATCAGGCCGTCGGCGACTTTCGCGCCGGCACTTCCGCCGTTGTTGGCGTAGCGCAAGTCTTCCAGCCGGGTCGCGGCGGGCGCGAACCCAATCGTGAACGCGTTGCGACGTTCCCACAGCGGATCCGTAGTCACGTACCGGAAATCCGCGCCAGCCGTGTGCGATTCGTCTCTCAACACGCCCAGTCCGTTCAGAAAGAAGGGATTCCAGAACAACGGATGATCCAAGTCCTGCCATGACCAATACAGCGAGGCCGACAAACTGCGATCGTCGGATGGCCGCCATGTGGTCTTCGCGGCCAACCTCGCCCAATCCGTGTTGCGCTCTTCGTCGAACGCCACCGATGTGGGTGAAGCCACGCGCGGTGAGTTTTCGATCTCCTCCTTTGTCAGGTTGCCGGGTAGTTCCGATTCCGCGTGAACGTAGCCGACATAGAATCGCGTTTCCGTTGTGTCATTCCACCGCCAACCGAGGTTGCCGGAGAACCGCACCGCCGATGCCTCGCTGTGGGTTTGATAACCCAACCGGCTGTCCGCCGATCCGCGCCATCGCGGGGGACAATATCGAGCAGGGTGGTTGAAATCCCTGCA
>CAZEQV010000109.1:0-10450 GCA_964514435.1 uncultured Verrucomicrobiota bacterium | reverse complement strand
CCGGCCGTGGTCAACAACGCCTCCCAAATCCCACCAGCCAGATGCCCCGGCGACGGCAGTTGCACTTCTTGAATGATCATGAACATCTTGATCATGCCGGTCACGGTTCCCAGAAACCCGATCAACGGCGTCACCTGCGCCAGCGTCGCCAAAATCGGCAGATTCCGCTCCAACCGTGCCACCTCAACCCGCGCCACATCCTGAACAGCTTCCCGAATTTCTTCCCGGCCCCGGTCGTGATTGACCACCGCCGTCTTGACCACTTGCGCCACCGGTCCCGTTGTCTCGTCGCACAGGGCGATGGACTCGATCACGTTGCCGCGTTTCAACGAGTTGCGGATGCCGGCCGTGAAGTCACCGGCATTGATCTGAGCCCGATGATAGTGGAACAGCCGCTCCAAAAAAATGGCCACGGCCAGAACGCTGTTGAACAAGATCAACCACATCAACGGTCCGCCCTTGTTGATCATCGTCATCATACCGGGCCGCCTTGGTTATTCGACAGGATCGCAGTCTTCACTTTTCGTTCTCCTTGGATATTCAAAACCAAATCACATGCTCCACGCGGATTTTGCGGATCCGCTGCTCCAGCAACGGCCGCAAGTCCGGGCACTGGTCCAACATTTTCTCGTACAACACAATTGCCTCCCGCCACTGCTGCATCTGTTCCTTGATGGCGGCCGCCGCCATACCGGCCTTGCACAACCAAAACCGCTCCGGCGGGGCGTTCGGATCCGGATTCGCCACCTGATCATACACCACGCGGCTGAACTGCTCGAACGCATCCGCCAGCTTGCCGGCCTTTTCATATGTCAGACCGAGTTTGTACCCGAGCTGATTCCGCAAACTCACATCCCCTTCCCGGGCGCAAATCAACGCGGCCCGGTAGGCGGCCACCGCTCCTTCCTCATACCGCTGCAGCGTGAACAGGCAATCGCCTTTGCGCCCCAACGCCTCGCATTGCAGGTAACAGCCGGGAAATTCCTTCAGCAGTGAATCGAAAACGATCACCGCGTTGTCGAACTGCCCCATCTCCGTCAGCGCATCGCCTTGAGCGAACCGGGCATCACAGCGCCACGAAGATTCCGGAAAATTGCGAATCAACGACTCGAACAGATCCACGGCCGCCTTGTAATCCTGCCGGGCATACGCCGCCCGGCCCGCCATGAACTGCGCCGTGTCCGCCATCTTGCTCGTCGGATAATCTTTGACCAACAACTGAAACTGCTCCTGCGCCTTCAGGTGGTCCTTTTGCTTCGTCCAATAGTCGGCAATCCAGAACTGCACCTCGGGCGCCATCGGCGATTGGGGAAATCTCTTGATGAACTCCCCAAACTCGGCCAAGGCCCGCTCCGGTTCCCCTTTGGAATAAAAACACCATCCCCGGTTGTAGAAAGCCCGCTGCCCCACATCCGATTTCGGCGCGCGTTCTATCAGCTTCTCGAACGCGGCAATCGCCTCGTCGTACTTGGCCTCGCGATAAAACGATTCGCCGATGGCCAACGCCGCCTTGCCGGCCCATTCGCTGTCCGGCGACCGGGTGATCACTTTCTGAAAGGCCGCGCGCGCCTGCTCTTCAAACCCCGACCCGACATTGATCAACCCGATTTGAAACTGCGCTTCCGCCGCGTACCGGCTGTCGGGAAACTGCTCGATCAACGACGTCAACGCATGAATCGCCGCCTCCCCGTTGCGTGTGCGTTGATAGGATTGCGCCAGTTGAAACATGGCCCGGTCGAGAAACGGGGTTTGCGGATAGCTGGCAATCAACCGTTGATAGCTCTTGATGGCCTCCGCAAAAGCTCCCAACGCAAAATGAGCGTCGCCCACCTTGAACAACGCTTCGGCGGCTTGGACGGCGTCTGTCTCCTGCGTGAGATCAAACACGCGCTGAAAGTATTTGGCGGCCTCCGCAAGCCGATTGAGTTTCCACGCGCACCATCCGGCATGGAAGTTGGCGCGCGCCACCAACGGGCTGTCCGGAAACTTTGCCACCAGCGCCGCGTACTCCGGCAAGGCCGACCCGTGGTCGCCCTGTTGAAAATACAGATTCGCAATCGCCATCTGCACTTCCGGTGACATCGGATCCTTGGGACGATCCTGGACAAACGACTTCAACCGCGCCACTCCATCGGTGATTTTCCCGCCCCGCACAAACGCTTCGCCCAGCTTCAACAAAGCGTCCCGCTTCAACTGTTCCGTCTGCGCCAGCCGCAACACCTGCGCAAACGCTTCCGCCGACTCCAAATACTTTTCCTGCCGATACCAGGCCCAGCCGGCACCGAACCACGCCTCGGCCGCCATCTGGTCGTCCACAAGCTTGTTCGGCTCCGCCTTGTACTGATCCGTCACCACGGAATAGAACCGCACCGCATCATCCCATTTCTTGTTGCACGATGCCGTTTCCGCCCGCCACGCTTGCGCCCGATACATCGTGCGAGTGCCGGCATACTTCTCCGCCATCGCGGCAAAAGCGGCCTCGGCTCTGTCGTAGTTTTCCAGCGCCAGTTGAATCTGTCCCTGCAACAACTCCGCTTCCGAAATCAGATCGCCCTTGGGCGGCAACTTCAGCAGCCGCTCCACCGATTCCGATGCTTCTTTGAACCGACCCAGTTTGAATTGGGAAAACGCGAGTCCGTATTGCGCGCCGACCCGGTGCGTTGACTTGGTGAAACCACTCAACAACTCGGAATATTGCTCCGCCGCCCTGTCAAACTCGCCGCCCTTGGTCAAAGCCTCCGCCCGCCAAAACAGGAAACTGTCGGTTTTCTTGCCCGGCCAACGGCCCTTCGCGTCCTCGCAGGTCTTGACCGTTTCCTGCCATTTTCCGAGCTTCAACTGCGACTGCGACAACAACAACGCCGTGTCCGGTCCCAATTCACTGTTCGGAAATCGCTGCAAGAAATCCGCCGCTTGCCGCTCCGCCAGATCAAACAAACCGTCCTTGAACGCCGCCTGCACCACCCGCGAGGCGCGATTCTCTTCCGACGTGGCTCCCACGCAACAAGCCAACACGAAAAGGGCCAACGACAGCCGGCCAATAGTTCTCACAATCCCGGTCACGCGCCCATTATTCGCAGATTCATCCCTGCCGGGCAAGAAAGCAAAAAGCCCTTCCACGATTGTCCGCCTTTTCCATCTGTGGTATCAGGTAATCTGTGCTGACGGGAATCGCCTCCAAAATCGCCGTGCTTCTGCTCCTGCCGGTAACGGTCTTGGCCCACCCGGACTTGGAAGAACAGATCGCCGCCATCACCCGCCATATTCAAAGCACACCGCACGACGCGTCCCTCTACTTGCGGCGCGGCGAATTGTTCCGACTCCACAGCCAATGGGACAAAGCTCAGTCCGATTACGACAACGCCGGCCGCCTTGACCCACAATCGAAGGATGTTCCCCTGGCACGGGCGACCCTATTTTTCGATTCCGGCCGGCCCGACCAAGCCCGTCCCATCTTGGACGCCTTGATTGATCAGCCTCAGCCACACACTCCGGCCCTGCTATTACGCGCCAAACTATTCACGCTCCAGAACAACCTGGCCGGCGCCATTGGCGATTACACCCGTGCCATCGCACTATCAACCATGCCGGAAGCGGACTGGTTTATCGAACGATCCCGTCTTCAAGCCAAATCCGACCCGGCAGCCTCGCTGGCCGGTCTGGAGGAAGCAATCCAACGCCTCGGTTCCCTCGTGACCTTGCAGATGCCCGCGCTGGAGTTGGAGCTGAAACTCAAACGGTTCGACGCCGCCCTGAAGCGGTTGGACTCCATCCACGCCCGGTCACCCCGTCGGGAAATCTATCTGGCTCAACGCGCAGAAATCTTGGAGGCATCGGGACACAAAGCCGAGGCCCGCGCGACTTACACGGCTGCCCTGACGGCGTGGTTGGCGTTGCCCGAATTTCGTCGAACTTCCGCATCTGCCATGTCTGTCCGCGAGAAGGTGGAAGCCGGACTCAACCGCTTGGCTCAGGAGAAACCCCATGCGCGCCATTAGAACGATCGCCCTGCTGATTTCGGTAGCATCCGCACTCCACGCGCGCGCTGAGACCGCGCTGTTCTTCGACGGTGTCAACGACTTCATCACCTTCGGCCCGGCCCCCACACTCGGAGTGTCAAACTTCACCGTCGAAATCCGTTTCAACCGTCTGGGCACCGGCCAGACTGCATCCACGGGAACTGGCGGAACGATCGCGGTTCCCTTGATCTCCAAAGGTCGCAGTCAGGCCGACGGCTCGAGTTTGGACATGAACTTCTTCCTCGGCATCTCCAACGATGTATTGGTGGCCGACTTTGAAAACCTTGCCAGTGGCGCCAATCATCCGGTGAATGGCCGAACGGTCATCACCAACGGCGTCTGGCATCATGCGGCTGCCACCTACGACGGCCAAGAATGGCGTCTCTACCTCAACGGAGTGCTCGAGACCAACCTCGTCGTCGGCCAAACTCCCCGCTACGACAGCATCCAACACGCCGGTCTCGCGACCGCGATGAACTCGACCGGTGTCACCAATGGAATGTTCCGCGGCTATTTGCGCGAGGCCCGTATTTGGAATCACCCTCGCACCGCCAGCGAAATCGCCGCCACCATCAACACCGACATCACCAACGCCACCGGCCTGGTCGGACGTTGGGGACTCAACGACGGCAGCGGCACGATCGCGGCCGATACCTCTGGCAACAACGTCACCGGCATCCTCAGCAACGGTCCCGCCTGGACCAACTTCTCTTCTCCGACCAACCTGGTGTTCATTGGCGATGTCTGGCGATATTTCAAAGGCACTTCCTACCCCACCGGCTGGGAAACAAACGGGTTCGACGATACCGGCTGGCTGACCGGCCCCAGCGGGTTCGGTTACGGCGACGGCGATGACACCACCATCCTCAGCGACATGAAGGACAACTATCTCACCATCTTCACCCGTCGCGAATTCATCATTCCCACCAACGCCGCGGCGATAACCGCCCTGATCCTCGGCGCCGACTACGATGACGGATTCGTGGCGTTCATCAACGGCGTCGAAGTGGCGCGACGATCCATGCCGTCCGGCCCCATCAGCAATACCACGACCGGCTTCAGTCACAATGCCGGCACACGTTCCGCCATCTTGCTGACCAACGATTTCACCACCTTGCTCAAACCCGGCAACCCCAGCACCAATCTCATCGCCGTATCCGCCCATAACACGACGCTCGGTAGCAGCGATCTCACCTTGCTCATTGATCTCTCCTACAGCACTGACATCATCCCTCCTGTCCTCACCCGCCCGCCTTATCTCCAACTCGGCACCCCCACCAACATCACCGTCCGTTGGCGCACCGACATCGCCTGCGATAGCCGCGTCCGCTTCGGCAACTCCCACACCAACCTGACCAGCTCCGTGGACGACCCCGCTTCTGTCACCGAACACGAAGTCAAATTGACCGGCCTCTTGCCGGACACGCGATATTACTACTCGGTCGGCACCACCTCGCAGACGCTGTCTGGCGGCGATGCCGAGCATTTCTTTGTCACCGCCCCCACGCCCGGCACCGAGAACCCCACGCTATTGTGGGTCACCGGTGATTTCGGAACCGGCGACGCCAGCCAGACCAATGTGATGATGGCCTACCGCAACTATGCCGGCACCAATCACACCGACGCCATCCTCATGCTTGGTGACAACGCGTACGAAAGCGGCACCGACCAGGAGTTCACCACAAAACTGTTCATTCCCTACGCGCCGCTGATCCGTCAAAGCGTCTCCTGGCCCTGTGTTGGCAACCACGATGTCATCACCAGCAGCGGTACACCCTACTTCGACAGTTTCACACTGCCCACCGCAGCCGAGGCCGGTGGCGTCGCCTCCGGCACCGAACGCTACTACTCCTTCGACTACGCCAACATCCACTTCATCTGTCTCGACTCCCAACTCTCCACCCGCACCCTCGGAAGCCCGATGTTGAACTGGCTGCAAAGCGACTTGAACTCCACCACGCAAAAATGGCTCATCGCCTTCTGGCATCACCCGCCCTACAGCAAAGGCTCGCACAACTCCGACACCGAATCGCAGATGATCCAGATGCGCACCAATGCGGTCCCCATGCTCGAAGCCGCTGGTGTTGACCTCATCCTCTGCGGTCACAGCCATGTCTACGAACGATCCCGGTTCATTGATGGCCACTATGGTTCATCCACCACGTTCACCAACACCATGCTGGTGGACGCCGGCGACGGCCGTGAAGACGGCACCGGCCCGTATCAGAAGAACCTCAACACCCCGCATAGCGGCGCGGTCTATGCCGTTGCCGGCAGCGGCTGAAAACTCAGCGGCACGTGGGTCGGCGGAAGCACCCTCATCACCAACCCCACTCCCCACCCCGCCATGATCGTCTCCCTGCGTGAACACGGTTCAATGGCCTTGGAAATCAATGGCGACCGGCTCACCGCCAAGTTCATCAACACCAACAACGTCGTCCGCGATTATTTCACCATCATCAAAGGCGCCACATTCCAAATCGCCACCGCCCTTGCTCCCGCGGCGGAAACCGGTCCGCTGGCCGGCTCGTTTGCCCTCACACGCACCGGCGCCACCAACACCGCCGTCACCGTCTACTACACCGTCAGCGGCACCGCCTCCAACGGCTCCGACTATCTCACCATGGCCGGTAACCTCGCCCTGCCCGCCGGCGTCAGCGTCACGAACCTTGTCATCTCACCCATCGGCGACAACATCGCCGAAGGCACCGAAACAGTGTCGGTCACCCTTCTGGCTTCCAACCAATACGCCATCGCTTCTCCGCACAATGCCGTGCTCTCGATCCTCGACCGTCCCGTGGACGACTGGCGCCATGCGTACTTTGCCGGCAACGCCAACAATCCCGCCATGGCCGGCGACACCGCCGACCCCGAAGGCGATGGCCTGGTCAATCTCATGGAATATGCTCTCGGCCTTGACCCGACTGTCGCTTCACTGGTTAACACCCCGGTTGCCGCCACGGAATCCGACCATCTCACCCTCACGTTCCGCCGTCGAAAGGTTGCCCCCGACATCGCCTACGCGGTCGAAGTGACCGGTGACGTGAACAGCGGCTGGACAACACTCGGCGTGACCTACAACGTCACCGGCGACGATGGAACTTTTGAAACCGCGAAAGCACCTGACCCCGGCAGCATCAGCGGGAGCGGCAAGCGCTTCATGCGCTTGCGGGTCACACGGCCATAAACCGGCAAGGCGCTGCCGGCGTGTCGGGATTGAAGTCCCACGCCACCCCACGGCCATCCGAGATCACCGGTTTCAAATCCCACGATGTCTCGGCACAATCGCCCCTCCCCTCTTCCGCGCTCACCGTGCCATCCGCGCGCGGTGTCATCTCCAACACACCCCCGCGAAATTCCAAACGCAAACCGTCACCCGAACTTCGCACCACCAACTCCCCGTAACCGGGATGCCAAAACCTGCCGGCCATCAACCCTGCCGGACACGGCCAACTGCCGCGTTCCCGGTTCAACCGCGCCGCATACCGCTCCTGAGCCGACCGGCGAAATCTCCGCTTCTGTTCCAGAAACCGGTCCGCCCACGGCGCCGGCTCCATCCCCGCCGCGCGATCCAACATCGAAAACGCCAACAGATCCGTCGCATTCGTCGCCGTGCGATTCGTCAACACCGCCACCGCCACCCGCCGCGACGGCATCACCAACAAATGCGAACCGTACCCCACCCAACCGCCCGCCCAATGAATCACCCGTTCACCCCGGTACACCAACATCCGTCCCGCCAACACCAACGAGGGCTGCTGCATCTCCGACCACTCGTAAGCCGGCATCGCCAACTGGGGCCGCATCACTTCAGCCCACAACCCCGACGGCAACATCCCGCGCCCGCCATCCGCCACCGCGCCACCCAACTGCGCCAGCTCCACCACCGTTCCACAAACCGCGCTGGCGGCGGCGACAGCTTCAAAATCAAAATCCTCCGCCTGCTCGGCCGGTGCGAATCCGTTCGGGCCATAGCCAATCATCCGGTCGGCTGACACAAACTCCGACAGCCGCGTCAACGGACGGATTCCCAGCGGCCCCAGCAAATCCCGGACAGCTTGATGCCACGTGGTGCCGCACGCCTGGAACACTTCACCGAGGATCGTGAAGTTGATGTTCTGATACTGGTGCCCGACACGAAACCCGGCCGAACACGGCAAATGCGGCAACCGCTTCATCAACTCCGCCGGGTCAGTGGGCGCTTTCCACCACGTCCAGTTGCCGGAATGCAACCCGGTGCGATGCAGCAAACAGTCCCGCACATCCGCATCCGCTGTTGCCACTGGATCGGCAAACACAGCCCCCGGCACCAACTGTGATAGCGGCTGATCCCATCGCAATTTGCCTTTGGCCACCAGTTGCGCCAACGCCAGCGCCGTGATCGGTTTGGAAATCGAATACCACCGGGAAGGCGTCTCGGCCGTCATCGGCCTCCCCGCTTTCTCATCCCGGTACCCGTGCGTCGCCACACAAGCCAGTTCCCCATCCACCATCGCCGCGACCGCCAACCCCGGCACCACATGATCCTCGGCCACGCGCGCCAACAATTTCGGCACATCGTCAAACGTTCGTTTCATTGCCCAGCCTCCGTTTCCTGCCATTGCTGAATCAAGTCGGTGTTCATGTCACAGTTCCTTCTCTGCGGGAAAGACCCGCATTCGTCAATGGCAACCCTTGATCTGAAGTCCGACGGCTTGCTTTCACAGGCGCACCGGCAAGCCGTTCATGATGGGGTCTGCCACCAGTTGCCCGCCGGATGTTTGGGATGATGCGCCGGACGCGGCCCGGCATTGTGACGGCGGACGTCGCGGTCTTGCCAGTAACCGGCGGGGTTGGGCGCAACCGCGCTGGCCAGTTCTTCGATCAAGGCCAGACGGGCAGCCGTCAACACGGCCGGGTTGACGGCCGTGGCAACGTTCTGGAGATCGTGCGGGTCGGCGCGCCGATCATACAACTCTTCCCGGCCATCCGCGCGCCGCACGTATTTCCAATCCGCATCCACGATCATCTGGAAACCTCCGGTCTCGGCAAACACCCGGCGCCGGGGCGGTTCCGCCACCGCGCCGCGAGCGTAGTTCCAGAAGCTGCGACCGGGGCTTTCCGGCAACAAGTGGTTGAGCGGCGCGGTCAACCCGGCCACCTCCAGCAGCGTCACCGCCACGTCCACCGCGCCCACAAAGCCGTCACGCCGCGTGCCGACGGGAACGGTGCCGGGACAGGACACCACCAGCGGCACCCGGCAACTCCCATCTTGCGGTTGGCTTTTGTGCCAGCAGCCCTGATCGCCCAGACGGTCGCCGTGGTCGGAGGCAAACATGACCACCGTGTGACGATCCAAACCGCGTTCGGCCAGCGCGGCCAGAACCCGTCCCATCTGGTGATCCACAAACGCGATGAGGTCCGCATACGCGGCGCGCTGCTCCTGCCAGTAGGCCCGTTCCGCCGGATCGGCCACCGCGACAGGCGGCGGCATGTCGGACGGCCGGTGCCGGCCAAACCAATCCCTTGGCGGATCGAGCGGAAAATGCGGCGCGCAGAACGACGCGTGCAGGAAGAACGGACGATCCAACGAGACCTCGCGCAACCACGCGCAGGCCCGGTCGCTGATGAGCGTGTCCACTTGATGTTCAGCCGGCAGGATCGAAGGCCGGTACGGTTCGTTCCAACACCGGTCGGCGCGACGTTCGATGAGATCGCGGCGGTAGGCATCCAGCAGGCCGTGATCGCGGAGGTGATGCGTCCACGCGCAGTCGTGGAACGCCGCCTGCGAGCGTCCGCCGACTTCCCAGACGTGATCGAATCCGCGCGCCCGGGCGCGGGCCACGTATTCGGGCGTGGCCAGGTCGCGGGTCACACCGCGCCCGTCCACGTGGTGCAGTTTCCCGATCAAGGCGGTCTGATAGCCGTGCGCTTGAAGAAGCTGCGGCAAGTAGGACACCTGGTCCGGCCAGCCGACGCTGTTGGTCAACAACCCTTGCCGGCCTTGTCGGGCATACAGGCCGCTGTACCACGTGAACCGCGTGGGCACACAGATCGGACAGTTGGACCACGCGTTTGTGAAGACTGTCCCGCCCGCCCGCAGCGCGTCCATGTGCGGCGTACGCAACGCGGGCACCGTGCCGGTATCCCCGAACCAGTCCCACCGGTGCTGGTCATCGGTGAGCAACAAAATGTTCGGCGGCCGGTTCGGCGAGTTGACCGCTCCGAGGTGCGCCTGATCCGGCTGGCCGATTCCCTCCGTTTTTTCCCCCTCTCGACATCCGATCAAAGTCCGACTCATGACCGCGAGACTATATCGCCGTGAACACCCTTGTCCATCCCGGCGCGTTGGTTTTCAGGGTTCAAGAGTTCTCCCCATGGCACTTTAGTAAGAAAATCGCCGGTAAGGCTGTAATCATGGGTGGTGAACTATGCGGACGTTGACGGTGGCC
>CAZEQV010000108.1:0-10483 GCA_964514435.1 uncultured Verrucomicrobiota bacterium | reverse complement strand
CAACGCCATCGTGTACGACGGCGACAATCCGGCCGATCAAAAAGTCATTCAGGAACAGTCTTCGTTGAACCTGAAACGCGTGATCTTCCCGGAGTCCTCGCGTCCGGGTCCCTACCACATCGCCGACACGCAAGAAGTGAAGACGACGTGGCATCCTGTGGGTTATTGACGGTAGAGATAGAGTGTTTGGGTATTGTCGGGGGATGTCCATTGATGGGCGAGTGCGTATTTCTGGCGAATCACCGGCAACCAATGGTCGGGAAAGGGACGGCTGCGATTCAATTCTTCGATGGGGTGAATCGCGATCACGGTGTTGAACCATCCCGCTTCCAGTCGCCGCAAAAGTTCCGTGTCGTCGAATAATCCCTTTGACTGGAGCTTGGCGAAATTGGCGGGATTTACCATGTACGGAACGGCGCCGTTGCGAACAGCCATGTAGGAATCCTCGCTCAAAACCGGTTCCCTTATGTGTCCGGTGACCTCACTCCACGGCAACGGTGTTTTGGCGACAGCCGTCCAACGTGTCCGGACCGTATCGCCGGTAAGTCCGAGCGCCAGCACCAGCCAAATCAAGAATCGAAATCGGTGTTCGCGTTGGATGTAGAGTCCCGTCAACACACACCCGATGGCAAATGGTTCGAGATAGTAGTTGGTCCACGAACCGAACTTGAAAGACGCGGCAAGAGCCAGCGCACCGGAGACGATCAGGCCATCGCGCCACAAACGCTGGCCTTGGGGAATGGCCAGAAATGCGCCCGCCCACACCGCGCCGCCGAGGATGACCACGGCACCGGCCAAGTAGAACGGCCAACGCCAGTCGCCCATGACGGCGACACTTTGCAGGACGTTGGCGGCGAACGCGCCGGGAGATAGAAGTTGCGCCGTTCCGGCAACGGCGGCGACCAGGGCGCCGACCATGATGACAAGCAGCACCGCATGCCGGTAACGTCGGGCGCGAAGCAGGTCGGCAAGGATCACCAGCGGCACGGCCGCGGCGGACTGTTTGTGGAGGCAGGCCAGCGCGACGAGCGCACCGGCGCCGATGACTTGGGACGCGCCTTGTGTTCGTCCGTACCAGCCGAGCGCCGCCAGCGAAAAGAGGATGGCGGCGGAATCGGGCCGGAATGAATTGGCCCATTCGACACCGAACGGACAGTTCCACCAAGAGAGCATGGCGATGACAGCGGGTGCGAGACCGGTGCGTTGTCCCGCGGCGATGGCGATCACGATGCCGGTCAGCATCCACCACACGTAGGCCGTGAGACGGCCCACGAACACGGTTTGATTCCAGTCGGTTCCCGCGAGGCGCGCCATCGTGCCGGGCAGGGCGTAGAACATGGGCATGTACTGCGTGAGCGCATGGGGCGGTTTGCGGAAATCGTTGTACAGCGTTTCACCTTGCCGGTATCGCCAGAGGGCCGCGAGCGTTTCGCCCTCGGTCAGCGAGTTTTCGCCGTCAAACGAGAGTCCGCGCAGCAGGTGAACATGCGTGGCGGCGGCACCGACGACTAACACGAGCAGCAGAATTGCCAGGCCGATCCTTCGCCAGTGGGGGAAACGGTCGGCGTCCATGGCGGAGCGTGGATTCAGTAGGGCAGCGGGAACCGGGCGGTCAGGGCTTTGACTTTGTCGCGCACGCGTTCTTGGGTGGCACCGTCTTCGGGCTTGTCGAGTACCTCGGCGATGAGCGCGCCGATTTGTTCCATTTCCGGTTCTTTCATGCCGCGCGTGGTGACGGCGGGTGTGCCGAGCCGGATGCCGCTGGTGACCATTGGTTTTTCGGGGTCGAAGGGGATCATGTTTTTGTTGACGGTGATCGCGGCTTTGTCGAGGGCCTCCTGGGCGATCTTGCCGGTCAGTTTTTTCGGACGCAGGTCCACGAGCATGAGATGGTTGTCGGTGCCGCCGCTGACGATGCGGAAACCGTTGCCGGCGAGCGTGACGGCGAGGGCGGCGGCGTTGTTGACGATCTGGCGTTGGTAGATCTTGAACGCGGGCCGCAGCGCTTCGTAGAAACAGACCGCCTTGGCGGCGATGACGTGTTCCAGCGGACCACCTTGGATGCCGGGAAAGATTTGGGAGTTGACCGTCTTGGCGTGCGTTTCTTTGCAGAGGATCAATCCGCCGCGCGGACCGCGCAGCGTTTTGTGAGTGGTGGTGGTGACAATGTCGGCGTAGGGCACCGGGCTGGGATGGACGCCCGCTGCCACGAGGCCGGCAATGTGCGCCATGTCCACCACGAGCGCCGCGCCAACTTCTTTGGCGATGGCGGCGAAGGCGGCAAAATCGAGTGTGCGCGGGTAGGCGCTGGCGCCAACGACAATGATGCGGGGTTTCTCGGCGCGAGCCAGCCGGGCCACTTCTTCCATGTCAATCAACTCGGTGTCTTTGTTGAGTCCGTAGGGGACAATCTTGAAGAGCTTGCCGGAGAAGTTGACCGGCGAGCCGTGCGTGAGGTGTCCACCGAAGTTGAGGCTCATGGCGAGGATGGTGTCGCCGGGTTTGGCCAGGGCGAAGTAGGCGGCCATGTTGGCTTGGGAGCCGGAGTGGGGCTGAACGTTGGCGTGTTCGGCGCCGAAGAGTTCCTTGGCGCGGTCAATGGCGAGTTGCTCGATGATGTCCACGCATTCGCAGCCGCCGTAGTACCGTTTGCCGGGATAGCCTTCGGCGTATTTGTTAGTCAGGGCCGTGCCGGTGGCTTCCATGACGGCAGGGGAGACAAAGTTCTCGCTGGCGATCAGTTCGATGCCTTCTTGTTGGCGGCGGGTTTCCTCTTGGATGGCGTCGAAGATTTTGGGGTCGGTGGCGGCGAGTGCGGAGGATTTGTATTTCATAAGCGGGTCATAGACGGGCGGGTTGTCCATCTTCTTGACGCGGCGTTCGTGACGGCCTCCTTCGAAGGGCGTTTCCAGCCAGGTCTGGAGGATGGAGATGGCTTGTTGATTGTTGATTTCCATGGCCGAAAGGACGAGGACGTTGGCGTCATTGTGCTCGCGGCTGAGTTTGGCCCAGGCTTCGTTGTTGACCAACGCGGCGCGGCAACCGACGACGCGGTTGGCGGCGATGCTCATGCCGATGCCGCTCTTGCAGATCAGAACGCCCCGGTCAAAGTTGCCTTGGGCGACTTCGTTGGCGACCACGAAAGCGTAGTCGGGATAGTCCACAGGCTCCGGCGAGTAGGAGCCATAATCGGCGAACTGATAGCCGTGGAGTGCGAGCCAGTCTTTCAGCGCCTGTTTCATCTCGAAACCGCCGTGGTCAGCGGCCAAGATGATTCGCCGGGGACAATGGGATTCCTCATGGGCGGCGATGGCCTTGGAGGTTTCTTTGTCGCGAGAGGCGGTTTGCAGGATGAACTCCACGACCGACGGCAGCGCGGCTTGGATTTGATCGCGGGTGCGGCGATAGACCTCGATCGGCATGCCGATCGGGTCGGCGATGTCCTTGGTGGGGCTGGATGTTTCCTCAAACTCCCGGAGTAAGAACGTTTTTTCCGATGCTTGCGGATACATCGCGCGCACGGCGTCGAGTTGCTGGCGGGTCATGGTGAAAACGAAATCCGCTTCGTCGAGGAACTCTTGCCGGAGCGCCTGGCTGTAATGATGGGAGATATCAATGCCGACTTCCGCCATGGCTTCGACCGACGCGTCGGTGACGGGAGCGCCGTCTATCGCGCCGATACCGGCGGAAAAAACCTGAAAATCGCCGCGATTATCGAGAATCTTGCGCAGCAGCGCTTCGGCCATGGGACTGCGGCAGACGTTGCCGGTGCATAAGATGAGGATTGTTTTCATGATCGGGTGGAGGCGGACTGGAGGAATGGCGGTGCGCGCAAGATGACCTTACCGGAATGAAAGCAGCACGCGAATGCCCTTGAGAATGTCCACGGCGCGTTGCAGGACGATGTCGCGGACAGTCTGAGCATGATCATCCGCCGTGTCCTTGTTGGATTCAACGGCTTGTCCCTGGAAAACCTTCACCAAGTCCGCCTCGGTCATGCCTTTTTTGATCAAGCGGGGCTGCAGTGAGGCGTTCAGCGTGAGTTCTGCGGGCGCGTTGAATAATACGTCGTGTTCGATATTCGGGTTCATCGGCACGGTGATGTCCGGTGTGATGCCGTTGGGGAACAGTGGGCGGAACATGGCCGGGCCGCCTTCGGGATTGTCCGGGTTCGGCAACAAGACCTTGGCGGTGGCCAATCGCAACACGCGTCCGTCGCCCAGTTTGAAATCCTGCCAGGCAGCGGCGGAACCGGCGGTGCGATTGCCCACGACGATGGCGCGGTCTTGGGAGCGCAACGCGCTGGCGAGGACCTCACCGGCTCCTTTGGTTTCACGGTTGACGAGGATCAACAGGGGCGCGGACAGCAGGGCGGAGGGCGTCTTGCCGGGCGCCAATTCGAGGGAGCGAAACAGTTCGGCGGCGTTGCCGGAGGATTTGATGGTGAACAGCGGCTGGCCGGGCGCCACGAACCGGCTGGCGACGGTTGCGGCTGCTTTGTAGTCCGTTCCGTTGGAGAACCGCAGGTCGAGAACAAAGCCGGTGATCTTGGCATCCGCCCATTTTTCCAGTTCGGCATCGAGGGCCAGCACGGTTTCTGAGCTGACTTCCGAAAAACGGATGTAACCGATCTCTGGATCAATGATCTCGGCGCGTAATCGTTCCGCGGCGGGCCGTGGTTGGGACTCATCGGCGGGTTTCGCGGCGGAGTCATCGGTCAGGAGGATGGCGCCCTGGCCGATCATGTTCAGGATGCCGGCCACGGTGGCATCGTTCAGAGTTTGGGCATCCAACTGTTGGCCGTCCACAAAGTTCGAGCGCAGGATTTCGATCAGCTCGGAGGCGGACGGCGAGGGCACCGGGCTGGCGTGCGTGGCCGGCGCGGAAACGGCGGCTAGGAAAGTTAAGATACCGGCTCCGACAAGAAGGATGCTTTTCGTCATGTTGTCCTCGTCCGCGTTGGCCTGATTATCCGCTGGTCGGCAGCGCGCGCGCCGCGATGTCACGGCGATAGTGCGCGCCTTCAAATTGAATCATCTTAACGGCTTCGTACGCTCGATCTACTGCGCTTTGCAAGCTGCTGCCGCAGGCGGTCACGCCCAGCACGCGTCCGCCATCGGTCAGCACCTCGCCCGTGTTTCCGCGTTTGGTGCCGGCGTGAAACACGGTGACATTAGGCAAAACAGCAACCTCTTTCAACCCCAGAATCTTTTTTCCCTTCTCGTAGCTTCCCGGATAGCCCCCGCTGGCCATGACCACGCAGACGCTGGCTTGTGAACTCCAGCGCAACTCGATGGCCGACAGTGTGCCGGCCACGCTGGCGTCGAGCAGTTCTACAAGATCGTTTTGCAGCCGGGTGAGATAGACTTGCGTTTCGGGGTCGCCGAATCGCGCGTTGAACTCCAGCACTTTCGGTCCTGATTGGGTGAGCATGATGCCGGGGTAGAGGATGCCGCGGAAATCAATTTTCTCTTCCCGGCAACCTTGCAGCCAGGGCTGGAGGATGGCGTCGCCCACCCGGCGCAGCTCTGTTTCGGTAAGAAACGGCGTGGGCGAATACGTGCCCATGCCGCCGGTATTAAGTCCGGCATCGCCGTTGAGGGCGCGTTTGTGGTCTTGCGCGGTGGGGAACAGCTTGGCGGTCGTACCGTCGCACAAGGCGTGCAACGAAACCTCGGTGCCTTCGAGAAATTCTTGGATCACGATCTGTTGGCCGGCCGGGCCGAACGCTTTGGAGACCAGAATTTCATCAATGGCCCGGTCGGATTCGGCGACGCTGGTGCAAATCAAGACTCCTTTGCCCAGCGCCAAACCGTCCGCCTTCACCGCGCATCGTCCGCCGAGTGAAGCAGCAAACGCTTTCGCCTTGGAGGGATCGCGGAACGCACCGGCTGCGGCTGTGGGTATGCCGTATTTGGCCATGAACGATTGAGAGAAAACTTTGGACGATTCGAATTGCGCCGCCTTCTTGTTGGGTCCCCAAATGCGCAGACCGTGTTGCTGGAATAAATCCACAATACCGAGGGCCAGTGGATTGTCCGGGCCGACGACGGTGAGGTCGGGTTTGTGTTCGCGCGCGAATGCCAGCAAAGACGGCACGTCTTCGGCGCGAATGGCCACGCATTCGGCGAGTGAACCGTTGCCGGTCAGTCGTTCAGCGGCCGTGCCGGCGTTGCCGGGCGCGCACCAGATCTTCGTGGCGTGGGGCGACTGGGCGAGTTTCCAGACCAGAGCGTGTTCGCGGCCGCCGCCGCCAATGACCAAAATCTTCATGCTTCCACCCCTTGTGCTCAATCGCGGTCAGCTTGCACCCGCACTTTGCGTCCTTCTTCGTCTTGACCCTTGAACGTCATTCGTTCGAGCGATTTCTTCACGGAGCCGGAGAACGAGGAACTCAAGGCGTCCTCGTTGGAATACTCGAGTGCGCCGGCTGCTTTGCGTTTGCCGTTGACGATCAGTTGCCCCTCCGTTTCAAACGCGCCACCCGGTCCGATTCCTTGGCCGGAACAGTGAACACTCCGACCAAGTTCCCGTCGGGGACGGTCGTCATCGTGGTGTAGAAGCCAGTGCGGCCGTGCTTCAACTCGGCGATCCAGTCGCCGGTCAGGTTCGGCGTGGTTTGCAGGCGAACGGCGGTGAGGGTGAACTTGCCGGTCGTGCTGGAGCCTTTCGCGCGAAGTTTCCCCGTTTTCGTGACCCGAGCCACGAAACTACCGGCAAACGTGCCGCCGTTGCCGGACTGGATGTACGCCGCCACCACTTCATCTTTCTCGTTCAGTTGCCAAGTTCCGCTGTAGGAAAAAAGGCCGAAGGATTTCTTGGTCATGCCATGGCCGGTCAGGGTCAGGTTGTCGAGGATCGTCAGATAGGACACGCCCGAATCGCGTCCCCGCAATGTGACCTCCCAAGTTCCGAGCGCTGGTGACTGCGCCCATGTTGCTCCGGTGAGAATTAGCCAAACGATTCCTGTCAAGAATGTGACGATCAACTTTTTCATTTCAATCCTCTTTGGTTGCGACAATGAGCAGATGAAACGCTACCGCCCCGGCGAGTGCAACAGAAAAGCTTCAGGAAAGCTTTCCACGACCGAGTGCTACTCGTCGCCGAAGCTTGTGCCGAGGGAGCGAGCCATCCGGATGACGGGTGAGGTCAGCGGCACCACGCGGGGCTCCTTGCCGGGCACGGTCAACGGCACGCTGGTGATGCGATTGCCCTTTAAGCAGACCATGCGGTTGAACTCGCCCCTGGCCAGCATGTCCACCGCACCGGTGGCAAACTGCGTGGCTAGAAACCGGTCAAATGTTGTGGGAGCCCCGCCGCGTTGGAGGTGGCCGAGGATCGTGTAGCGCGCCTCCAAGCCGGTGGCCTGTTCCAACTGTGAGGCCAACGCCGCCGAAATGCCGCCGAGTCGGATCGGTTCGGGCGAACCGGCCACGCGCCCGCGTTCGACGAACTGGCCGCCAACCGGTCGGGCGCCCTCGGAGATGACGATGATGCTGAAATGTTTGCCGCGTCTGGCGCGGGCACGGATGGCGGCGACGATGGCGTCAAGCCGGTAGGGTAATTCTGGCAGAAGAATCACGTCGCCGCCGCCGGCGACTCCGGCATGGAGCGCCAGCCACCCGGCGGTGCGCCCCATCACTTCCACGAGCATGATGCGGTGATGCGACGCAGCGGTGGTGTGGATTTTGTCCACGGCTTCGGTGGCCGTGGTCAGGGCGCTATTGAAGCCAAACGTCATGTCTGTGCCGCGAACATCGTTGTCAATTGTCTTGGGCACGCCGATCACGCGCAGTCCGAGGCGGGACATTTTCAAGGAACATTGCAACGTGCCGTCGCCACCCACGGCCACCAGGGCGTCGAGCTTGAGGCGCCGGTAGTTTTGCACGACATCGGGCGAAGCATCGCGGACGCGGTCGGGATGTCGGTGGTCTTCCACGTATTGGAAGGGGTTGTCGCGATTGGTGGTGCCGAGGATGGTGCCGCCCATGGTGAGGATGCCGGACACGTCGTTCCATTTGAGCCAGCGACCGTTGCCGGAGACCAAACCGCGAAAGGCGTCATAGAATCCAAACACCTCCCAGCCGTAAGTGTGAATGGCGGACTTGACGACGCCGCGGACGACGGCGTTGAGGCCGGGAGCGTCGCCCCCGCCGGTGAGTATGCCGATTCTCTTGATGGATTTCATGGGAGGGATGCTGACACAGAAGCGCGCGGGTGAAAAGCCACATGGTTGGGCCGGCACGGGAAGATTGACGAATGGCGTTGGTGTGACTACGTTGAAGCCATGAAAGCCATTCTCTCCCGTTGGAGCCGCGCGTTCACCCTTATCGAGCTGCTGGTGGTGATTGCCATTATCGGCATTTTGGCCGCCCTGTTGTTCCCCGCGCTGGGAACAGCCCGCGAGAAGGGCCGCCGCGCCGCCTGCGCGAGCAATCTGCGGCAGATTGGATTGGCGATGTTCGCCTACGCCACGGACAACAAGATGAAATGGCCAACCGCGACAAGATCAGCAGCGGATGCAACAAGTTTCTGGGATCATGCCCTTACGAATGGATACCTTTCTGCTGCTGTGCTGGCCTGTCCATCGGATAAAAAAACGCGTGCTGCGGGGCAGTTGGTTCGAAGCTATTCAATGCTTGCGCCTAACGGATTCAATATATATTGGCCTCATGGGGCGCGCATCACCTGTTCCTTAATTACCGATCCAAGCAGTCTGGTCATCGTGGGTGAGCGCTGGTATCATCCATCGGCAAACCCCACGTATATCGGCAGTTCGGGCACGGTAATCATTGACACGAATTCCGTCTATTCGCCGCACTTCGGCCAGAAAACCACGACCGCCGATGCGCGATGTAATTATTTGTTTGCCGATGGCCATGTGCAGTGGTTGGAGAAACCTACCACTAACAACATTGTCGCCCTTTCCAGCCCTCCTACCGCTCCATGCCCCTAGATCCGGTGCCGCTCCGTGCAATCCCAGGTATCCCAATCGGCACAGGCGGTCATTTATACTTTTTGCTTTTCGCATCACGGTCGTTATTCCTCGTACCACCGGTTGACACATTATTTGGCGGATCAAAAGGTTGTTGATTGCACATTGAAATTGCCGCGATGGATGCCGCGGCGCTTCTCAGACAGGTTGACGGTGACGTGGCGACTATCGTTTGAAAAGCGACTAAGAAAATATGCCGAGTCTTCACGCTATTCCTGCTTTCATTACCTGTATCCCGAAAATACGCTATTTGAAGGATGGCGATGGAAGGGTCAAAAGAAGTTGGTTCTTACGTGCCATCAATCCGCTCAGGACCTAACCAAGCTGGTCACCGATCGGTTTATGGAGGGCATGCGTTCGGCGGATGTGGTGGTCACACTGGCGCAGTCTGAAATAGAACGGCTGAAAGAGTTGGCGCCGCAAGCGCGCGTGGTGTTTATCCCGCATGGGGTTGACACAACATATTTCCGTCCGGCGCCCTTACCGCCGGAACGGCCGCTGGTATTGACCGTTGGCAACTGGTTGCGGGATTTTGACTGTTGGGCACAGGTCGTGCGACGCACTTTGGAGATCGACAACGCAGTGGAGTTCTTGGTCGTGGCCCTGCCGGAGACGCTGGAGAAGGCACGCCGGGGACTCGGGCGCGAGTCGTCCCGTGTGCGTTATGAATCGGGACTAAGCGACGATGAATTGCGAATGGCTTACGAACGGACAACACTTGTTTTTCTGCCTCTGAAAAGCGCGGTGGCAAACAATGCCGTGCTGGAGTCCATGGCCATGGGGTTGCCGGTCGTTGCGACGGATTTGGACGCCACTCGAAGCTATCTGGGCGCCGAGTCGGCGGTGTTCATAAACAACCGCGATCCCGAGGAGGGCGCAGCGGCGATTTTGAATCTGTTGGGCAGTCCCGCCCGCCGCCAAAGAATGAGCGTGGCAGCCCGTGCGCGCGCCGAATCGGTGTTTGCGTGGGAGGTAATTGCTCGCCAGTACCGGCAAATGTATGAGACATTGTCCAGCGGATGAGCGAGGCGGATTCATATTTGGAAACCGGGCACCTGCGCCACGACCTGAAAGAGCGCTCGGCCCGCGGCGGGCTTGTGACGGGCACCGCTCAGGGCGTCAAATTCTTGCTGCAAACCCTGTCCACTATTGTGCTGGCCCGGTTGTTGACGCCGCAGGATTACGGGTTGTTTGGGATGGTGGCGGCGATTACGAACTTTTTGTTGTTGTTCAAGGATCTGGGGCTGTCTGCCGCGACCATTCAGAGGGAAGAGCTGACACATGAACAAGTCAGTGTGTTGTTTTGGGTCAATGTGCTGGTGAGTGTGGGGCTGATGGTATTGTTGGTGATGGCGTCGCCATTAGTGGCCTCTTTCTACGGGGAAAGAAAATTGACCTGGCTTACCATGGCGTTGGCCGGCAGCTTTGTCGTGCGCGGCCTGACTGTCCAGCATCATGCATTGTTGAGCCGGCAGATGCGGTTTAGCG
>CAZEQV010000107.1:0-10484 GCA_964514435.1 uncultured Verrucomicrobiota bacterium | reverse complement strand
CGGCCGCCGTGATAGACGTTCGTGAAGGAGACCAGCCGGTTGCCCACCACGGCCGGCAGTTGCCAGAAGAACTCGCCCGTGCCAGCCAACTCCTGCAACACTTTGCCGGTCGCTGTCTGCGCCACCACCAACGTCCCGCCGCGCGGCCCGCCACAGACCAGATAGACCACGCCGTTGCCAACCGCCACGCGCCGCACGGTCCGCAAGTCGAAGCCCCATTGCCAATCATACTTCGCGTCCGCCGGCATCTGCCACGCGAGTTTCGCCCCGGCCAGCGTCAACTGGTACGCGCCCCACCGCGCCTTTTCCTTGTCCGCGCCGCCGGTGTTGAGCAACACCAGCCCGTCCGCGCACACCAACGGCTGCCGGATTGGCGGCAATTTCTCAACCGCCCACACCACCTCGCCGGACTTCGGCTCGATCAATCGCATGGTTCCGCCCGCGCCCGAATGCACCAGCACATGCTCGCGGCCCTCCAGTTTCACGACGCCCGGCGTGACGAACTTCGCCGTCGCTTGCTTCACTTCCCACAAGATCGTCCCGTCGTCGGCGTTCACGCCCACCACCGTGTCCGGGTCGCCCTCGTAGAGCATCGCGATCACCACGCCATCGGCCACCACCAACCCGCCCAGCAATCCGTTCACGTCGGCGAACTTGCCGGCCGCCAACGCCGTCTTGCGCAACGCCGCGCACCGTTGCGCCAACCGGCCCAGCGGTTTCTCGAACACCAGCTTGCCGGTCTTTGCCTCATACGCATACAACCAGCCCGCCGTCCCCAACTGATACACGCGCCCGTTGTGGTAGACCGGCGCGACACCGTATTCGAGCCGCTTGAAACCGAGATGATTCAGCCCCTTGAGTTCCCGCGTCGCCGTCCAGACGGTCTTGCCGGTCGCCGCGTCAATCGCGAACAGCCGATCGTCGGCCTCGATCATCAGACTCTGTGCCGGCAACACCGGCTCGAACCGAGCCTTCGTGATCGCGTCCTTCGCCGCGACCGTCCCGTTGGGCTGGTATGCGGCCGCGAACACCATCCCGTCCGCCACGATCAACGGCGCGACGCCGCCGGGATGGAACGGCCAGTTCTTGCCGGCATACGACTTTACAAGCGCGGCCGGCCCGCTCTCCCATTTGCCGAACCCGATGTCCCGCGTCTCGCTGACCCACGCCTCGCGCAGTTCCGTGAACGACTCGATCAGCGGGCCGGTCACCTGGTCCGCCCGGTAATCCGCCGTCGGCCCCATGATCTGCGGCCACCCCGGCTGCCGCGCCCCGGACTCGGGGACTGGCTTCATCGGCTCGGCCCGCGCGACCAACGCCGCGAACACCAACCCGACCGTCAGCGGTTTCATGGTTCTCATCATCCTTCCTTACTTGGCGGCCCGCAGGTCATAGCACCGCAACACGCCCATGGACGTGCGCAGGTAGAGCCGGCCTTCGTCGAGGTAGTAAATGTGCGGGACTTCGTAGGCCGTCGCGCCTTCCATCCGCCGGAACGGTTGCCATTGCCGGCCCAGCAACTTCAGTTCGGGTCCGTCCGTGGCGATCAACGCGAAGTCGGGATAGCCGGTATGGTAGTGCTCGGCATCGCCGGTATAGAGCAACCGCCCCCCGCCGAGGTCCGTCGTGATGTTCGCCCAACAGCCGCGCAGCCCGGTGCTCTTCCGCAACAAGCGGCCATCTTTGGCCGACAACTCCAGCACCGTCACGTCGCGCGCCGTGCGGGTGTTCAAATAGCACCGCTCGCCGGCAGGCGTGACCCGCCGCACCGCCCGGCCATCGCCTTCCAGCCCTTCCAGAAACGGTTCCGCGTCGGGCAGCTCCCAGAGCTTCTCCGCGCCCGCCACCGACAGGCGGAACGCGGCGTAGCGCTTCATCCGCGCGGTGGCCGATGGTTGGGGAAGAAGCACTGTGTCGTTCCATGGCGCGAGTTGTTCCCACAGCGGCGCCAGCCCGTCCTTGAACGTCCACAACACCTTGCCGGTCCTCGGCTCGACCAACCGGAGCGCGCCCGCCAGCGAACCGCAGAGCAGATACTCGCGTCCCTCGTGCCGCCACGTCGCCGGCGTGCTCTTCGGACTCAACACCGCCGGCAACTCCCACAACCGTTTGCCCGTCGCCGGCTCGTACCCGGCCACACCGATATCGCCCCCGCGCGCCGTGAACACCGGCACGATCAACGTCCCGTCCGCCACCACCAGCGACGACAGCATCTCGTCAATCTTGAATCCGCGCTTGCCGGCCTGCCGCGACTTCTCCGCGTCGGCTTTCTGCTGGGCGAATAACGGTTCGACTTCGACCTGCCAGCGCAGTTCGCCCGTGGCCGCATTCACCGCGTACAGCCGCCCGGCCCCACCGAGCCAGTAAACCGTGCCCTGCCACACGGCCGGTGTCACGCCGAACCCGCCGCGTTTGGTCGGCGGCAGATAATACCCCTGTCCGGCAAAGACCCGTTTCCAGAGCGTCTTGCCGGTCTTGCAGTCCACGGCAAGGATCGTGTCGTCGCTCACGAGTTTCCGGTCGAGCGGACAACCGCCGTTGCCGGTCTTCTCGTTGGCGAGGTCGTCGCCGCTGGGCATCATGTAGGCGAAGATCACGCGCCCGTCGGCCACGACGAGGCTCTGCATCCCGCCCGATGGTCGCGGCAGTTTGTTCTGGATATAGAGTTTGGCGGCCGGCAACTCCCGCTCCTCGCTTTCCCAAAGCAACCGCGCCTGGCCCGCATCGTCCACCAGTGGCGTTGTCAAGGCCGGCATGGTGAAGTTGCCATTCGGCCCGGTAAACTGCGGCCAGTCCGCCGCCGCCACGCCCAGCGCCGGTGCCGCCATCAATAAACACAGCGTGATGCGTTTCATCGTCCGGCTCCTTGATAATCAAACAGGAACCGGCAAAGCGGGTTATGCTTGGCCGGTTCCAGTCGCACAGAAGTTTGGCCCGCAGCCTTACCGCCGGCGGCGCGCCACCAACCAAGCGCCCAACAGACCGACACCCACCAGCGCCAGCGCCGAAGGTTCGGGGATGGCGACGATCTGAAGCGCCAGCAAGATCGGCTCACGCGCGGTCTGCGAGACGGCGGGGTCATATGGCAGGTCGGCAAAGACGATGATGTTGCTGTTGGCCGAGCCGGCCACGATGGTCACGCGGTTGGAGATGAAGTTCCAGTTGCCGGCAGTGCTGACCCACGTGGTCGCGTTCGAGTTAAACCCGCTCCACGGCAACACGGCAGCGTTGACCAACTCATTGGTCTGGTCGGCGGCCATGTCACCCAGACCGAGCCGCACATTCCCGTAGAACGTCGTGTCGCCACTGTACGTGCCCCGCTCCAATGTCAGTACGGCATAGACGTCATAGGTACCGGGCGCCAAGCCGTTCACCCGCGCGCCCAACACCCCGCCGTTGCTGTGCCCGCCGCCACGCCCGTCCGTGTACAAATCGGTCACCGCCAACTGGCTCGGCGCGCTGAACGTCGTCGTCTGCGCATCCGGCAACGTCGTCCAAGTAATCGTCGTCGTGCGTGTGCCGCTGGCTCCGCGCCCCAGATCAATCGTGATGCCCGACGCCAGATTGGTGTCGCCGTTGACTCTGAACCAGTCGCCCGACGTGAGTGTCAGCCCCGCCGGGCCGCCGTCCGTGCCGGTGTAGGCGTTGGCGCCGAAATCAAAGTTTGTCTGTCCGTATGCCAACGCGCCGGCCCACAACGTCGCCACCACGAAAATAATTTTCTGTTTCATGGCTAACCGTGTACCCCGTTTTTTGGCTTGCGTCCACCCCGTCACACGCCAATCATTGCCGCATATGCGACATCGCTCTTCGCCCCGCGTGCTGATCGTCCTCGACGCCCTCCACGGCTACAGCCGCGAGACCCTCGTCGGCGTGGTCGAATACGCCCATCGGCATGGCCCGTGGCTGATTTCGCTCTCCCAACCCCTCGGCGGCCTGCCCGTCGTCGCCGATCCCGCCGCTTGGGCGGGCGACGGCATTATCCTCCGCACCGTCAGTCGCGAATGGCGTCCGTTGCTCAATCGCCGCCAGTTGCCGGTCGTCATCGCCACCAGCCAACACACCGGGTTGCGCCGCCCGTCGGTCCTGCCGGACAACGAAGCCGTCGGGCGACTCGCCGCCGAACACCTGGCCGGCTGCGGCCTGGCCAGTTTCGCCTACTGTGGCACCGCCGCGCCCTCGTCCGCCGCCCGCTGGAGCGGCTTCCAAGAACGCCTCCGCGCCCTCGGCCACACTTGCCGGCAATTCGACCTCGACCAGCCCGGCCGGTTGTCCCGCTGGCTCGCCGCCCTGCCGGTCCCCGCCGGCGTGTTCGTCTTCAACGATCAACGCGCCGCCGCCGTCCTCGCCGCCTGCCGGCAAGCGGGCCGGCGCGTGCCCGACGAGCTCGCCATCCTCGGCGTGGACAACGACGAACTCCTCGCCCGACTGACCGATCCGCCCTTGTCGAGCGTGGACACCAACAGCCGGCAGGTCGGCTACCGCGCCGCCGCGCTGCTGGATCGCCTGATGCGCGGCGCCAAACCACCGGCGAAACCGGTGCTCGTCGCGCCGCGCTGCGTCGTGGCCCGGCGGTCCACCGACATCCTCGCCGTGCCCGACCCGGTCGTGCGCCGGACCGTGAGTTTCATCCGTCAACACAGCCACGAGCCGTTGACCATCGCCGCGGTGATCGCGCAGGCCCATCTCTCGGCCCGGCAACTCCAACGCCGGTTCAAACAGACCGTCGGGCGCACGTTGGAGCAGGAATTGGCGCGCGCCCGGCTGGATCGGGCCTGCCGGTTGTTGTTGGAGACGCCACAAGGATTGGAGCCGGTCGCCGAGCAGGCCGGGTTCAGCAACGCCAAGCAGATGGGTGCCACGTTCCGCCGACTCCTCCACACCACCCCCACCGCCTACCGTCGCCAGTCGTAACCGCGCGCCCAGCACGCCGCGGCCAAGGACGGAGACGCACGCGGACAAGCGACAAACTACCGGCTGCCCGGTCGCGTGATCTCGCATGGAAAGACATGGTTCTTCATGGTTTCGTTGCGTGGGCGGCATCCAGCAGGTTGGCGTACTGCATCAGGTTCCACGCACAGCGGCCGGCGTTGACGGCGAAACGGTTGAACCGGATCTCGCGCTGCATGTCGGTGCCGATGTTGCCGGTCACGGGGTGTTGGGCGTGGGTGACGGCGTCCATCAACGCGCGGGCTTTCGCGATGTCGAGCTTGTTCCCGGTCCGTTGCCCCAGTCGCGCCCACGCCAGGGCGAGCCGCGTGCCCAACCAGATGACACTGCCGGCCTCGCGTTCGTTGGTGGAGACCAACGTCGGGAACACAGGGCCGGCCTCCGCGCCGCGCGTCCAGTCCACATGGCGGGTCTCGCAGAACCGCAGCAAGTCGGCTACTAATCCGACATCGCAACGTTCCTTGGGCGCGCATTCCAACAGGTAGAGCGCAAAGTAACTCGCCGTCCGTCCCTTGTAGCGGAACGGCGGCACCATGCACGGACTGTGGTGGCCTTGATCGCGCCAGAACCATTCCTTCACGCTGTGGTCCATCACCCACCGGTACGCCTTCTCCTCGCACTCCCGCGCGACGTCGGTCGCCAGCTCCTGCCGCAACCGGCCGAGGAACCACAGCACCTCCGCGCAGTCGTACTCGTAAAGGTGCGGACCGTGGATGCCGGGGATCAGGTCGGCATCGAGAATGGCTTGGTGTTCCGGCACGACCGGTTTCATCCGCGCCGGGATGTCGGCGTTCTTCCAACCCTCGGCCCAGGTGCCGTTGGGCAACTGGCTTTCGGCAAACGCCCGCGCCACCATCAAGGCGGCTTCGCGCCAACGCTCATCCTTTGTCGCCGCGTGCAAATCCAAGAACGCCACGCCGTACAGATGCGCGTTGGCGATTCCTTCTTTGTACACCTTCGGCATCCCGCCCCGCAGACGGCAGGCCGCGCGCAGGAAGTCGCCCGTCTCCACCGCCATCTGCAATCCCGCCTCGCGTTCCGCCGTCGTCGGCGCGTGCCGGTAACGCACCAGCCCGCTGGCCACCGCGCCAAACAAGATCTGGCTGCCGCCGTTGTCACCTGCGCCGGGCGGATTGTGTTCGCCGTGACCGCGCAACACCCCGAGCGCCGGCCGGTCCGCCGTCCAGCGCGCCAGATTCAACGCCGCTTCCCGGTACGGCCGCGCCGGCCCCGAGAAGTACGGCCCCTGAAACGTCGCCACCTTCACGAACGGCGCGCTCCACGCCCGCCCGCCCGCGCCCTGCACCGACACCCGGTAACTGCCCGGTGCCAGCTTCGGCCACACCTCGGTCAACGGCTCCCAGGGCTTCGTCACCGTGAACTCCACCGGCACCGCCGCGTCCTTGTCCCGCGTCACCCGCACCCGGTAACTCTCCGCCGCCAACACCGGCGCGAGCCACGTCGGACACGCCTCCGTGCGATTGCCCGGCGGTCGCAACCAAACGTCCATCGCCCAGACCGACTTGCCGGCCAGGTGAAACTCGAACCGGGACTTGCCGAGCACCCGTTTCTCCCACGCCCCCGCCAACGCCGCGAACGGGTCCGTCACCTCCTCGTCCACCAACGTCAACGGCTTGCCGACGATCCGCGTCACCGTCAGCCGGTACTTCGCCGCCGCCGGCAACGGCCGGATATCAAACGTCGGCGGCGCCGTGCACCGTGGCGTGTCCCGCTGCAACGAGTGATGTTGCCACACCTCGCCCGTGCCGGGTTCGACGGCCCGGATCGGCGTCGCCGCTTCCTTCACCGCCGCCGCCACCAAGGCCGGGTCCGGCTCGGCGTCATGTTTCCAACCGGCCAACGCTTGTTCCGGCCCGCCAATCACGCCGTCCCAAGCCGGCCACGCCCAGACCGTCGCCGCGCCCTTCCATTCCTTCACGCGGCCGGCATTGGACTGGATTGTTGCTTTCACGATGCCGCCCCGGCCGATTCGTCCGCCCGCGAGTGTGATCTGGATGGGCGTCTGGCCGTCAATCGCGAGGCACGTGATCGTGGCCGTGAACTGTTCCGCCGGGCCTTCGATTCTTCCGGCCTGCACCGTGCGCACCGGCGAATCAGCCACGCCGACGTGCACCACCTTGCCGGTCGCGCCGTCGAACCGCAGCCGCACGACGATACTCACGCCGTAATTGGCGTTGTCCGCGCCGATCTTGCTGTGGCTTCCCTCGTCCGTCCACGGCATCCCGCATTCCACAATCCACGCCCCGCTCGCGGGAGCGTCCACGTAGCCGGCCACGCGCGTGTTCACCGCCGGCGCGCGCCCGACCGCCGGTGCCGTGGCCATACCGGCCACCCGACCGTCCTTGATCGTCGCGTCCAGCGTCCAGACCGGCAGCGCCGTGCCTGTGCGCGACTTGCCGGTAATCGTGCCCGTGATGCGGTCGCCCGCGACCCGCAACCCGGTCGCGCCAATCGAGTGCGGCCCGTAGAGGGAAAACGGCGCGAGGGCGGAGCCGGTGCCGCCTTTGCCGCCGGTGACCGGCACGGCAAGCGTGATGGGCACGGTGGCCGTGCCGGCAGGCAGACCGTCCTCCAACCGCAGCGTCAGATGGTGGGATTGAGCGGCCACGCTCCCGGCGGACAAAGCAGTGAGCAGAGAGAGCAGGAAGGTTTTCATGCGATAGGAGTGTTGGGAGAAACAACGAATGAATGAGAAGGTTGCGGGGATGGTGGCGGTGATGTGCCTGTGCACACGCAAAACCTTCGCGGGATAGCGGCACTCTTTTGTCACATATGGATGTGACCGGGTCTGGTCAGGAGGAAATGGTTCCGGTAAGGTCGGTGTGTGGATGTGGTCATACTCATCTTAATCTTGGTGGCGACAATCGCTTTGTTCGTCTCGGACAAGTATTCGGTGGATTTCGTGGCAATGATGGTGCTGGGAGTGGTGGTGGTGACAGGTTTGGTCACAGTGGAGGAGGGAGTGTCTGGTTTTAGCAATCCGGCGACGATCACGGTGGGAGCGATGTTTGTGTTGAGCGCGGGGTTGACGCGGACCGGTGCGGTTCAATCACTGGCGCGGTTGCTGGGGCGGTGGAGCCGGTATCCTTTTGTGCTGTTGCTGTTGATCATACCGGCTGCCGCGTTGCCGTCGGCATTCATCAATAACACGCCGGTAGTGGCGGTGTTTTTGCCGTTGGTGTTGGCGGTGTGCGCCAAGCGCGGGTATTCGCCGGCCAAGTTTTTGATTCCGCTTTCGTTTGCGTCGCAGTTTGGCGGGGTCTGCACGTTGATTGGAACATCCACGAATATCTTGGTGAGTGCGCTTTCGGAGAAAGCCGGTCACGGGGCGTTTTCGATGTTTGAGTTCAGTCAGTTGGGTTTGATCATGGTGGCGGCGGGGACGGTTTACTTTCTCGTGGTCGGGTATTGGTTGTTGCCCGAACGGCGCGGGCAGGATTTGGTGGAGACATATCAACTCGGTGAATACATCACCGAGTTGCGGGTGATGGCGGGGTCGCCGCTGATTGGGAAATCGGTGTTGGGCGCGAAGTTTGTTCAGCAACACGAAGTGACGGTGCTGGAGATGTTGCGCGGCGACGAGAAGCTGTTTTCGCCGTTGCACGAGCCGATTCGGGAAGGGGACGTGTTGTTGGCGCGGACCAAGGTCAAGGAGATGATGGAGTTGAAGTCAGTGATGAAGTTGGAGATCGAAGCCGAGTTCAAGTTGCGTGATGAATCGCTGCGGTCCGATCACATGGCGTTGGTGGAGACGTTGTTGCCGCCCCGGTCAAAACTGATTGGGCGCACGTTGCGGGAGATGGAGTTTCGTCGTCACTTCAATACGATCGTGTTGGCGATACAACGGCGGGGCCGCACGTTGCGGGAGAAGTTGCGGGATGTGCGGCTGAGGGTGGGGGATGCGTTGTTGTTGATGGGGCCGAAGGAGGAGATTGCTCGGTTGCGGGCCGACGACAATTTTGTGGTGCTGGAAGCGGTGGATGAACCGTCGTTGCGTCGGCATCGCGGGCCGTTGGCGTTGATGATCATCGCCCTGGTGGTGTTGCTGGCGGCGGTGCCGGTGTTTGGCGGCAAACCGTTGCCGATATTGGCGACGGCGGTGCTGGGATGCGTGGCGATGGTGTTGACGCGGGTGATCTCGCTGGAGGAAGCGTACGCGGCGATTGATTGGAAGGTAATTTTCTTGCTGGCCGGTATTCTTCCGCTCGGCATCGCCATCGAAAAAACCGGCACGGCGCAATTTCTGGCCCGGCAAGGGATCAACCTGGTCGGAGATTGGGGGCCGGTGGCGGTGCTGGCGGTGTTGTTTTTGGTTACAGCCATTTTGACGGAGTGCATGAGCAACAACGCGGCGGCGGTGTTATTGACGCCCATTGCGATTTCCACGGCGGTGAGCTTGGATGTCAGTCCTAAACCGTTTCTGATCGCGATCATGTTTGCAGCTTCGACGGCGTTTGCCACGCCGGTGGGCTACCAGACCAACACCATGATCTATAATCCGGGAGGGTATCGGTTCACGGACTTTCTGAAAGTGGGTGTGCCGTTGAACATTCTATTTGCGATTATTGCGGTGTACTACATTCCCAAGTTCTGGCCATTCTGAGTGCGTGCATGGTATTTGAGTCGTTGAATGACCGCGAGGGAAGGTCAATCATGTTTATTCATATCGTTCTGTTTTGGGTGAAGCCGGGTGCCGGGGAATCAGCCCGGAAACAGTTGGAGTCAGATTGTCGTGAGTATCTGGCCAAGATTCCTTCCGTTCGTCACATTTGGGCGGGCGTACCGGCGATGACGCCGCGCGAGGTGGTGGACAACTCGTACTCGGTGGGGTTGACGGTGGTGCTGGACGACGCGGCCGGTCACGATGTGTATCAGGAACATCCGTTGCACAAGGAGTTCATCGCTCGCAACAAAGCCAATTGGCAGCGAGTGCAGGTGTATGATTGTGCCGGGTGAAAGGCGACCGAAGTCCTACTTGGATTTCAACAGTTCCGGGTGGGCTTGGCGCAGTTTGTTGAGCTTGCCGGGCACCCATTGGCGGACGTACGGATGGCTGGGGTTGAGTGTGACGAAATCCTGGTGGTAATCCTCGGCGGGATAGAATTTCACCAACGGTTCCAGCGTGGTCACGATGGGTTTTGAGAAGGCTTTGGCGTCGCTCAACTGTTTGATGTAAGCGGCGGCCACCTCTTTCTCCGCATCGGTGGCGTAGAAGATGGCAGAGCGGTATTGGCGGCCCCAATCGGGACCTTGCCCGTCCTTTTGCGTGGGATCGTGGATGGTGAAGAATACTTGGAGAAGCTGGCCATAGGTGATCTTGCCGGGGTCGTAGGTGATTTGAATGGCTTCTGCGTGTTTGGTTTCGCCAGCGGAGACCTTCTTATAGCTGGCCTTGCCGGCTTCGTCACCGGTATAGCCGCTGACGACGTTTGTGACGCCGGCAAGCTGCTCGAAAACGGCTTCTGTGCACCAGAAACATCCTCCGGCGAACACGGCGGTGCGCGTTTCTCCGG